>JAXDLD010000624.1:0-7148 GCA_034666805.1 Acidobacteriota bacterium | reverse complement strand
ATCTGCTCGTAGATGTCCTTGGCGAGCAGGGTCCGCTTGTCGTAGAGGGTGATCAGGGCGCCGAGGATCTGGAGCTGCGGATTGGCTCGTATCTTGATCTTGTCGATCGTCTCCAGGAGGTCGTCGGTCCCCTCCAGGGCGAAGTAGCTGGCCTGGATGGGGATCAGGACGTGGGAGGCCGCCACCAGGGCGTTGACCGTGATGATGCCCAAGGTGGGAGGCGTGTCGATGATGACGTAGTCGTACTCGTCCTGGACGATCTGCAGCTCGTCCTTCAGGCGGTAGTGGCTGTCGAGCTCGCCGATGAGCTTGGCCTCGATCTTCGCCAGGGCGATGGTCGCTGGGGCGATGAAGAGGTTGGGGACCTTCTCCACCGATTTGATGATCGCTGGCAGGTGGATGTGATCTTCGGTCAGCGCTTCGTACACCGAGCTTCCGGCAAGCTGATGCACGTCCAGGAACGACATCGAGCTGTTGGCTTGCGGGTCGAGATCGAGCAGGAGGGTCTTCCTCCCCTTGCTCGCCAGGGCCGCGGCGAGGTTGATCGCGGTCGTGGTCTTCCCGACTCCCCCTTTTTGATTGGCAATCGCGATGATCATGGGCGGCGGGCAGTCTATGGGAACGCCCTCTGAGGGTCAAGCGACTCCGAGGTGAATGTCGGCGCGCCGACATTCGGCGTAAACCTCACGATTCCTGGAGGTTAGCGGCAACATCGAGCCTACATCGTGTACTTGCCCAGCTCCTCCGGGCTGATCTCTTCCAGCCACTTTTTGAGCTTGTCCTCATCGGTCGCCTGAGTGGCCAGATCGACCGCCTGCGCTCGCTCCATGACCGAGCGGAGGACGAAGATCGGCGTCTGAGTCCGCAGAGCCAGGGCGATGGCGTCGCTGGGACGGGCGTCGACCTCGATGGCGTCCTCGCCGCGGCGGAGGTGGATGAGGGCGAAGAAGGTGTTGTCCCGAAGGTCGGAAATGACGATCTTCTCCACCCGCGCGCCTAGCTGCTCGATCGTCAGCCGGAGGAGGTCATGGGTCATGGGACGGGGCGGCTCCACCCCCTCGATCCGTAAGGCGATGGCGTTGGCCTCGAAGACCCCGATCCAGATCGGCAGGAAGAGCTGGCTGTCCGTATCCTTCAGAATAACGATGGGCACGTTCGAAGAGGGGTCGAGCATCAGCCCCTTGATTTCCATGCGGAGCTCAGGTGTGGGGTCGCTCATGAAACTATTCTGGGCCCCTGGGGGCCCGAGGTCAAGCTGAGGGGGAAAGGCTAGGCGGCAGCCGGGACACGGCGGCCGAGGAGGCTGTTCGGGTAGGCCGTCTCGATCTGGACCCGGGTGATCGCGCCGAGCTGGGAAGGGTCCCCCGCGCTGTCGAAGTGCACGATCCGGTGGCAGGGAGTCCGGCCCGTCTGGGCACCCGGTTGGCGGCCCCAGCCGGTCACGACGACATCGAACTCCCGGCCCACGAGGCCCAGGTTGATCTCGCGCTGGATCGCCTCCTGGCGGGCGAAGAGGCGCTGCAAGCGCTCGTCGGCTACCTCGGAATCGACGGCGCCATCCAGGCGGGGCGCGGCGGTGCCGGGACGCGGGGAGTACTTGAAAGCGAAGAGGGAGGAGAAACGGACCTCCTCCAGGAGCGAGAGGGTGGCCTGGAAGTCCTCCTCGCTCTCGCCAGGAAAACCGACGATGAGATCGGTCGAGAGCGCGAGATCCGGCCGGGCCTCCCGGAGCTGCGCGGCCAGGTCGAGGTACTGCTGCCGGCTGTAGCCACGGCCCATCCGGCGCAGGACCGTATCCGAGCCCGACTGCACCGGCAGATGGAGGTAGGGGCAGATGTTCGGCTGGCGCCCGATCTGCTCGACCATCCGCGGCGTGAAGTCCCGCGGGTAGGAGGTCACGAAGCGCAGCCGCTCGAGTCCCGGCAGCCCGGAGACCGCGGACAGGAGGTCGGCGAAATCGAGGTCGGTATTGGAGCCAGCGGAGCCAGCCGGCTCGCGCCAGTGATTGACGGTCTGCCCTAGCAGCTCGATCTCGGCGAAGCCGTAGTCCAGGAGGTGCCGGACCTCGCGCAGGATCTCGGCCATGGGCCGGCTCTGCTCGGGGCCGCGGGTCTGGGGAACGATGCAGAAGGTGCAGCTCTTGTTGCAGCCTTCGATGATCGTCACCATCCCCTTGTACTCGCCGTGGCGGGCGACCGTGTCGAAGTCGTAGTGGCGGTCCTCCGGGAAGCCCGTGGCCACCACCCGCTGACCCGCCCGGCGCTGGGCGAGAACCTGCCGCAGCTCCCCCACTCTCCCCGGTCCGAGGACGAAGTCGAGGTCGGGGACCCTCGCCAAGGCCTTCTCCCCCTCCTGCTGGGCGACGCAGCCGCAGAGCCCGATCAGGAGCTCCCCGTTGTCGCGCTTCAAGAGGCGGTATTCGCCGAGCCGCGAGTAGACCTTATGCACCGCCTTTTCCCGCACGCTGCAGGAGTTGAGGAGGATCAAGTCCGCCTCCTGGGGATCGCGGGTCGGGAGCACTCCCTGCTGCATGAGCTGGCCGACCATGCGCTGGCTGTCCAGCTCGTTCATCTGGCAGCCCCAGGTCTCGATGAAAACGCGGCGCGGGCCCTGGCTCATGAGGGGGGTCTTTCGATCACCGGTCTCTCCGTGAACTGCGGCGGCTCGATGGCCTCGGTGGACGCGGCTGGCGGCTTGGGTTGCGCCGGCTCGAGGTCGGCCCCCTCGCGGAGCCATCCGGGCAAGGCGCCCGCCTGCCTCCCCTCGTCCAGGTAGGCATCGAGCTCGTGCCGGGTCGAGACGACCTCTTCCTTCTTGTGCTGCAGCTTGTCGAGGGCGCGGTCCCACTCCGGCTTGACCTGGGCGTCGCGCACCGCGGGGTCGTCCTGCGAGTAGAAACGGCGCCGCCAGTCGGCGACCTCCTGCTCGAGCTTCGAGATCTGGTCGGCCGCGTCGTGCCAGCGCTGGCGGATGTCGAGCCCCCGCTTGCGCCAGTAGGCCTCGTCCCGGGTCTCCCCCGCCGCCTTCTCCTTCCCCTTCTCGCCCTTCGCCACCGCCTTCGCCGCCGCCTTCGTGGTCGGCTGGGCGAAGGTGAGCTGGCCCTTGGAGTGCGGCAGGCTCTTGTTGGTGATCACCGCGACCGGCTCCCTGGCATGAGCCCGACGCTCCCGCTCTTCGTGCGCCGCTTCGACCAGGGTCTTGGGATGCTCCGCCGCATCGTCCCCGGAATCGACGACGATAACCTTGCTGCCCCGTGCAGGCTCCGGCTTGGGGTTGCCGTCTCCAGGCGCCGGGGTGGCCGGTGCGGCCGCCTCCTGCGGTGTACCTGGGGGGGGAGTTGCGGGCTTCGCCGCGGTGACCGGCCGCGGCGGATGCGAGCAGGCCGGGGCGAGAGCCAGGGAGAGGAGCAGGAGAGTGACGATGGGTCTAGGCACGGCCATAGCGGTCCTCGAGCCGGACGACGTCGTCGAGCTCGGGAGTCGAGACTTCGATGATGTCGCAGCCCGCCTCCCCGGCGACCATCCGGTGTTTGGTGTAGGGGACGATGCGGTAGGAGTCGCCGCCTCGCAGGATGGTGCTGACGAGCTTCCCGTCCTCTTCCACCACCAGCTCCACCTCGCCGTCGGAGAGATAGAGGGTCTCGTCCTTCACCTCGTGGTACTGGAGGGAGAGGGCCTGTCCGGAGTTGACGTGCAGGATCTTCCCCACGTAGCGGTCGGTGTGAGCGAAGATGAGCTCGTAGCCCCAGGGTTTTTCCACGCGGCGGATGGGCAGTCGCATGTCGGCTCCATTCGTTAGTTCGAGAGGGAGAGAGCGCCTTCGAGGAAGCTCTCCACGTGTTGCTGCACCTCGGCGGCGGTCCGGAAGGCCATGCACTGATCGGCGAGATCGGCGAGATCCGCCGCCTTCAAGTCCCGGATCTTGGTCTTGATCGCCGGCACGACCCGCGGTGCCATCGACAGGCGCCGCAGGCCGAGACCGATGAGGAGCGGCGCATAGCGTTCGTCCGCCGCCATCTCGCCGCAGAGGCTGACCTCGATCTTGGCCTCCCGGGCGCTGGCGATGACGAAGCGTAGCATGCGGAGAATGGCCGGATGCAGCGGCTGGTAGAGGTCGGCCACGTGCTCGTTGTTGCGGTCGACCGCGAGCGCGTACTGGATGAGGTCGTTGGTGCCGATCGAGAAGAAGTCGACCTCGCGGGCCATCAGGTCGGCGATCATGGCCGCCGCCGGGACCTCGATCATCACCCCGATCCGCAGGTCCCGCCTAAAGGGCAGCCCTTCGCTTTCGAGCTCGGCGCAGACCTCGGCGGCGAAGACCTTGAACCGCCGCACCTCGTCGAGCGTCGAGACGAGCGGCAGCATCACCCAGAGGTCGCCGTAGACGCTGGCCCGGAAGAGCCCGCGGAGCTGGGTCTTGAAGACGTCCGGCCGGGCCAGGGTGAGGCGGATGCCCCGGAGCCCCAGGACCGGGTTCTCTTCGTGGGTGGCCATGACCTCCCGGGCCAGCTTGCGGCCGCCCAGGTCATAGGTGCGGATGATCGCCGGGTGCGGCGCGGCGGCCTCGACCAGGAGCCGGTAGATCTCCAGGTGCTCCTCCTCGGTCGGCAGGTGCGGGCTCTTCTCGATATAGAGAAACTCGCTCCGGTAGAGGCCGACGCCGGCGGCGCCGAAGTCGCGCACTTCGCAGATCTCCTCCGGCAGGTCGATGTTCGCCATGAGGTTGATCCGCACGCCGTCACGGGTTACGGTCTCGAGCGCCCGCGTCTCCTTGAGCTCGCACTCCCGGTGCGCGAGGGCGATCTGGCGGCTCCTGTACTCCGCCAGCACCGGGGCGGTGGGCTGGAGGACCACCGTGCCGGTCTCGCCGTCGACGATCACCGTGTCCTCGTCGGTCAGCGCGCCGGTGACCCCGGCCAGGCCGGCGACCGCCGGGAGGTTCAAGGAGCGGGCGATGATCGTCGTGTGCGAGGTGCGCCCGCCCGATTCGATGACGAAGCCCAGCACGTGCTCGCGGCCGAGCCGCACGGTGTCTGAGGGGGTCAAGTCGTCGGCGACGATGATGGCGTCGCTCCGCACCTTCGAGAGGTGGTGCTGGGAGAGGCCCTGGAGGCTCCGCAGCAGGTGGCGGCTGACGTCAGTCAGGTCTTCGCTCCGCTCGCGCAGGTAGGAGTCGTCGATCTTCGAGAAGCGGTCGTCGAGCTCCTCGGCGGTCTTTTGGACCGCCCACTCGGCGTTCACCCGGTTGGTGCGGATGCGGTTCTCGATGCGCTCGATGAACGAGCGGTCGGAGAGGAGGAGGACGTGGGCGTCGAAGATCGCCGCGAGCTCGTTGCCCAGGTGCTCGTCGGCCCGGCAGCGGATGCGCTGGAGCTCGCTCTGGGCATGCTGGAGGGCGCTCCGGAAGCGGGCGATCTCCTCCTCCACCGCCCCCTCTTCGAGGGCGAAGCGGTAGATCTCGGAAACCCGGGTGGAGATGCAGACCGCCCTGCCGATGGCGATCCCACCCGAGACCCCCATGCCCGACAGGTACTGCATGCGTTCGCTGGCCATCAGCTCTCCTCGTCGAAGCGGTTGCCGATGAGGCCGGTGACGGCGCGCATGGCCTCTTCCTCGTCCTGCCCGTCGCAGCGGATGGTCAACTGACTCCCCTGGGCCGCGGCCATGAGGAGGATCCCCAGGATGCTCTTGGCATCCACCTCCTCGCCGTCCTTCATGAGGGTGATCCGGCTGCGGTAGCCGCCCGCGGTGTGCACCAGCTTGGCCGCCGCCCGGGCATGGAGGCCCAGCCGGTTGACGATCTCGACCTCGCGCTCGATCATCGCCGTCCCGCCGGTGGCGTGCAGGGCCCCATGTCGCTCGCCAGGCAGACGCTGCGCTGGGCCTTGGCCTGCAGCCAGCGCGCGACCTCCCCCACCGTCGTCTCCTCCATTCCCTGGCAGGCCAGGCGCAGGACCATGGGCAGGTTGACGCCGGTCAGGATCTCGATCCGCCCGGGCTGGTGGAAGGTGAGCGCCACGTTACAGGGGGTACCGCCGAACATGTCGGTCAAGACCAGCACCCCCTGGCCCTGGTCCAGCCGGTCGAGAGCAGCGCGGACCTGGAGCTTGGCTTCTTCGAAGGTATCGTTCCAGCCGAGCGCCAGGGCCTCGAAGCCCGAGAGCTCGCCGTTGATGGTCCGGGCAGCCGCGAGGAGCTCGCGGGCCGTGGCGCCGTGGGTGAGGATGAGCTTTCCGATCATGACGAGCCCGTTAGCATAACATTCTGGCGAGGCGATCCATTCGCGGGGGTACGGAGGCAGCCCCTGGCGCGCAAGTCAGGGCCTGAACCGGTCGGGGACGGCTCACCCCCGGAGCTTTGTTACTACGATCGCCTCAGGGAAGTCCCGCTTGCTTGAGCAGGTGTCTCTGGAGGCCGATCTTGAGGGCTTGATTGCCGTGGACAGGCACCGAAAGCCTCACCGGGCTTCCGGGTTTGCCATAGACATGATGGCTGCCGTTGATTCTCAGAAGGGACCAGCCATGGCGTTCGAGTAGACTGCACAGCTCCTTGCCGGTGAGCGGTCTCATACGGCGATTTCGACGACTCTTCCGGACTCTGCAGCGGGCTCCACGTCGACTGAAAGGCACGCTTCCACCGCCTCATAGAGGTTGTGGAGCAACTCCTCGAAGGTCTCACCCTGAGTGGCACAGCCTGGGATCGCCGGGACCTCGGCCCAGTACCCCCCCTCTTCGGCTTCATGGACGACGACTCTGATCTTCATGCCATCAGTATACGTGGTCTCGGGGGCAGGCCAGAGTCCGTACAAGATGCCGGCTGAATCCTGCCGAGAGGGCAGTCGCGACCTCTCGGACGGCGCCGACGGATGGCCCAAAGGCAGCCACTGCCCTAATGACGGCGATGACAGATGGTGCAGGGGCAGTCGCTGCCCCAGCGACGGCGATGACGGATGGCACAGGGGCAGTCGCTGCCCCAACGACGGCGATGACGGATGGCGCGGGGGCAGTCGCCGCCCCAATGACGGCGATGACGGATGGCAGACGGGTAGTTTGCTGCCCTTTAGATGGTGACGCCAGCCAGCCGAGGGGCGGTCACCGCCCCTCTGAGACGAGACGCGGCGCGGAGGTAGATAAGCGCGGCGGGGGGGGC
>JAXDLD010000623.1:0-3541 GCA_034666805.1 Acidobacteriota bacterium | reverse complement strand
GCAAGCTCAGGATGACGAGAGCGGAAAGGAAGGAGCTGGATACCAGCACTGCCTTGGCTCTGGCTGATGCCCACCGATTTATTCACAAGCTCTCAGTGAAGCGCGCTCATGGGGCTGACGCTGGCGACGAGTGCTCCAGAATCGCGTTCCACACCAGGGGATGGCTGCCGATCGTCGAGCCGCGCCAGATCGGGTTGATGGCGAAGAGCAGCAGATGCCCCTTGCCGAGCGGGACTTGGACCACCGCGGCGCGGCGCGCCAACTCGCCGCCGTGGTCGAGCAGGCCGGAGATCAGGAGGTCGTCGGCATCGCCGAAACGCACCAACGTCTTCGGCCGTAGCGCCTCGGGGATCACCCAGGGGTTGCGGCGCAGCTCCTCGGTCCGGAGCGGCCGCGCCTCCCAGCGCTCGGTCTTCACCGGGGTCGTCGGCGTGGCCGGCGGCGTCTGGGCGGGCCGCCCCTCGGGGGCATCGACGTCCTTGGGACCGCCGCGGCCGGTCGGGCGATCGCGTTCCTCCTCGGCCCAGCCGCCCGCCGCCTCCTGGCTGAGCTCGAAGCTCAGGCCCTCGGCGCTGTAGACCGAGAGGCGATCGCCCAGGCCCTCGACGATCGGCGACTTGGGGTCGGGGAAGCGGGCGTCGAGCACGCTGCCAACGACCCGGAGGTTCTTGGCGTCGGTGACCCGCACGCCGGCCGCCATCCCGGTCTCGATCAGCAGTTGCGCCGTATCTTCGACCGCGACCAGGAGGCCCCCCCGCTCGACGAACCGGCGCAGGTGATCGAGCCCGGCGAAGCCCAGGCCGGGCCGCTGATCGTCGGTCGCGTCGATCTTTCCGAGGTTCGGAGTCTCAGGGGTCGTCTTCCAGGGCATCGCTTCGCCCCACATCGGCAGGCCGCTCACGATCCGCAGCGGATCGCCGGCTCCGACGGGCGGGAAGAGGAGGACGTCGAAGCGCGCCGCCAGATCGGGATCGGCCGCGACGTCCTGGGTGCTCATGTAGCGGTAGGGGATTTTCAACAGGTCGAGGCGCTGGCGCCACCAGCCCTCGGTCTGGGTGTTGAGCCAGGTGTGCAGGAGCGCGATGCGCGGCTTGCCGACCGGTCGGGTCGCGACCGAAGGCGCGGCGGCCACGGCATCGACCGCCACCCCGGCTTCCGCGGCGGCGCGATCGAGGGCGTCCTTGGCGATCCCGCGCACCAGCCAGGTCCCGCGCGGATATTCGCGTCCGGCGGCCCGGAACGGCTCGGCCGCGGCGGTGACCGTGGCGTCACCGAGGGCGTAGCGGAGCATGAACATGGCGTCGTCCCCGCGCTGGGCGACGACGAAGGCGGGCCCGCTGCCGGTGACCCCGCCGCGCGGCCGGACCGGCCCCTCGACCCGGCGCATCGGCACCGCCAGCACCTGGCGGTCGGTGATCCGGACGGCCTCGGTGTCGAAGAGCGCGCTGAAGCTCCAGCCGGTGTCGTCATAGGGGTGCTTCTGCGGATCGTCCGGGCTCCAGTACTGGCGGTCTAAGAGTGCGTCGGCGGCGCGGCTATAGGGCTGGTCCATGCGGACGACATAGCTGCCGGCGGGGAATGATCGGGTTTTCGACTCCGGGGCTTTTTTCGCGGTGTTCTTTTCGGCGGGCTTGCTTTCGCTGGCGGGGGTCGCCACGGTCGCTGAAAACGCCCGATCGGCGCGCGCGATCTCGACATGCTGGAGTTGCAGAATCCGGAGCAGCTCGGCCTGGGCGCCCAGCCGGCGGTCGTCGGCGGGGAGGACGTACGCCGCCGGTCCCTCCCGTTCCGGTTTGGCGATCGAACGCTTGCTCTTCGCCCAGAAGTTCCGCAGCAGCTGCTCGCGGTTCGCCGCCACGAAGGCGAGCGAGACGAGAAGACCGGTCTCCTCATAATTGTTGTTGTTGCGCTGCGACCAGGAGACGGTCCGGTAGGGCGGGTCCTGGCGATACCAGGTGCGGGCCGTCTCGCTCGGCTGCAGCTCGCGGGTCTCGGTATCGGCGCCGCCGTTGCCGAAGGTCTCGTAGAGCCGCGAAACACCGTTGTGCATCGCCGCCAGGAACATCAGATAGCCGGGGCTCCAGGTGTCGAAATCGCCGTGAGTGAAGACGCCCGGCATCCCGAGCTTGCCCATCTCCGCCACGTTCGTCCATCCGAAGAGCTGCCACTCGTTGGTGAGGATGGGATCGACCCAGGCGTTGTAGGGGCCGTCACCCACTGTGTTGTCGTAGAGGAACGGCACCGACTCATGGAGGTCGTGGAGCACCTGGGCGTGCCAGCCGAGATAGGTGTCGAGCACCTGCCGGGAGAGCGAGAGGGTGAGCCCCATGGCGTCTCGGTTGTTGTCGTGGGCGACATAGTGGCCCCAGTAGGAAAGCCGGGGCGGGTTCGCCTTGGGATGGGCGAGGTGCCAGCGATAGACGTCCACCATGCGGTCGCGGCCGTCGACCTCGACGACCGGCGTGATCAGGGTGATCACGTGCTCCCGGATGGCCCGGATGTACGGGCTCTCGTCGACCGCCAGCCGATAGGCGAGCTCCATCAAGGCGGTGGGCGCGCCGGTCTCTGGAGAATGAATGGTGCCCGTAATGTAATAGACCGGCACGCTCGATGTGATCAGGCTCTCGGCGCGGGCGTCGTCGAGCTTCAAGAGCCGCGGGTCCGCCAGTTGCGCCAGCCGCGCGTCGTTCTCCTTCTGCTGCTCGAGGTTCGCCTCCGAGCTGACCGCCACCGCGATCCGCTCGCGCCCCTCCTCGCTCTTGCCGATCGAGATCACCCGCACCCGGGGGCTCGCCGCCGCCAGCATCCGGAAGTAGCGATGGACCTCCGCCGTGTAGGGCAGGATCCCCGGCGCCCCGGCGACGTCGCCTAAGACCGCGCTCGGGGCCGGCACGGTTTTAGAAGCCGGCAGGTAGTCCGTGAGCGGCGAGTTGAACTCCGGCGCCGTCGTGTATTTGCGGATCTTCGCCGTGGCGTCGGCATCGATGGGCAGATCGCGGCCGGGCGCGAGCTCGGCGGGGACGCGGGTCTGGGCGGCCAGTGGAGCGGTCAACGCGGCCAGCAGCAGAAGGACGACGGGGGCGAATCGACGCATTGGGAATCCTCCAGGACAGGAGACGAACCGTTTGAACCCGGGCATCCTATCCCTATCCCGGGCCGGCTCGCACGTGTCCCGGATGCGCTAGAATCCGCCCATGTCCCCAATCTCTCGCCGCGACTTCATGAGCGCCACGGCCGCCTCCGCCGCCGCGCTCGCTCTGCCACGGGCCCTCTGGGCCGCCACCGGCCTCGACGCGGTCCAGGCCGAGATCGTCAAGCGTCATGCCGAGGGGGTCTCCCGCCTCCAGGAGTGGGTGCGGCAGCCTTCGATCGCCGCCGAGAACCGGGGGATGGCGGAAGGGTGCGAGCTCATGATGCGCTTCGCCCGGGAGGCCGGCTTTCAGCAGGTCGCCCGGGTCCCCACCGACGGCCAGCCCGGAGTCTTCGCGACCCTCGACGCCGGAGCGCCGCGGACGGTCGGCCTCTACTTCATGTACGACGT
>JAXDLD010000622.1:0-8860 GCA_034666805.1 Acidobacteriota bacterium | reverse complement strand
GACCACGGCGGGGTGATCTTCCTCGATCTGCGGGACCGGAGCGGCGTCGCCCAGGTGGTGGTCCACCCCGAAGACCAGCCGGCCGCGGCCCTCGCCCCGGCCCGGGTCGAGTGGGTGGTCGAGGTCGAGGGGCGGGTCCTCGCCCGGGCGCCGGAGAACGTCAACCCCGGGCTCGCCACCGGCGCCTTCGAGGTCCACGCCGAACGCGGGGCGGTCCTGGCGCGCTCCGAGCCCCTCCCCTTCGCCCTGGACGGCAAGAGCGAAGCGGCCGAGGACACGCGCCTGCGCTACCGCTACCTCGACCTCCGGCGGCCCGACCTCCTGCGCAACTTCCTGCTCCGCGACCAGGTGGTGCTCGCCGTCCGCAACTACTTTCACGAGCACGGCTTCCTCGACGTCGAGACGCCGATCCTCACCCGCTCGACCCCGGAGGGGGCGCGCGACTACCTGGTCCCCTCGCGGGTCCGCCGCGGCAGCTTCTACGCGCTCCCGCAGTCGCCGCAGCTCTTCAAGCAGATCCTCATGGTCGCCGGCTTCGAGCGCTACGTGCAGATCGCCCGCTGCTTCAGGGACGAGGACCTGCGCGCCGATCGCCAGCCGGAGTTCACCCAGGTGGACGTCGAGATGTCCTTCCCCACCGAGGAGGACGTCTACGAGCTGGTCGAGGGTCTCTTCGCCCGCATCTTCCCGCTCGCCGGGATCACCCCGCCCGCCCGCTTCCCGCGGCTCACCTACGCCGAGGCCATGGCGCGCTACGGCAGCGACCGCCCCGACCTCCGCTTCGGCCTCGAGATCGTCGACCTCTCGGAACGGCTGGGGGAGAGCGGCTTCCGTGGCTTCAAGGAGACGGTGGCCGCGGGCGGGGTGGTGCGCGGCTTCGCGGTGCCCCGCGCGACCGCCGCCGCGGAAGCCAGCCGCAAGGAGGTCGACGGCTGGGTCGCGATCGCCCGGCGGTTCGGGGCGGCCGGGGTCTTGACCCTGCGGCGGAAGGGCGGCGAGACGATCTTCCAGGTGAAGAACGCGCTCACCCCGGCTGAGGTGGAGGGTGCGGCGGAGGCGTTGGGGTTGGAGGAGGGGGGCCTGGCGCTCCTCGTCGCCGCCCCGGCCAAGGTCGCGGCGGCGGCCTTGGGCGCGCTCCGGCTGGAGCTCGCCCGGACCTACGGCCTGATCCCGGAGGGGCGGCACGAGTTTCTCTGGGTGACCGGCTTCCCGCTCGTCGAGTGGAACGAGGACGAGAAGCGCTGGGACTCGACCCATCACCCCTTCACCAGCCCCGACCCGCGCGACTTGGACCGCCTGGACAGCGACCCCGGCGCGGTCCGCGCCCGCGCCTACGACGTGATCCTGAACGGCACCGAGCTGGGGGGCGGTTCGATCCGCATCCACGAGCCGCTCGTCCAGAGCCGGATCTTCGAGCTCCTGGGGATCGGTCCCGAGGAGGCCGAGTCCCGTTTCGGCTTCTTCTTAGAAGCCCTGCGCTACGGCGCTCCGCCGCACGGCGGCATCGCCCTCGGGGTCGACCGGCTGATCATGCTGATGGCCGGAGCGCCCTCGATCCGCGACGTCATCGCCTTCCCCAAGACCGCCTCGGCGACCGACTTGATGACCGAGGCGCCCTCGGAGGTCGACCCGCGCCAGCTCGCCCAGCTGGGGATCGGGGTGATCGCAGAGCCGAAGAAGGGGAGCGAGTGAGCCACCGCCTCTCTCTCCGCCACCCCGGCGGGGAGACCCCCATCCTGGTGGGGGAGGGAGCGCTCGGCCAGGCCCGGCCGGAGCTCTCCGCCTGGCTCGCCGGCCGCACCGCCTTCCTCGTCTCGACGCCGCGCGTCCTCTCGCTCCACGGCCATCGGCTGGAGCCCTTGAAGGCGGCGGCGGCGCGCTGGGTGGTGCTCGAAGTGGAGGAGGGGGAGCCGGCGAAGACGGTGGCGAGCGCCGGCCGGCTGTGGGACGCCATGCTCGCGGCCGGGGGCAAGCGCGACAGCCGGCTCCTCGCCTTCGGCGGCGGGAGCGTCGGGGACCTCGGGGGCTTCGCCGCCGGCTGCTTCCTGCGCGGGATCGACTTCGTCCAGCTCCCCACGACCCTCCTCGCCCAGGTGGATGCCGCGATCGGCGGCAAGACCGGGGTGGACCTCACCGGGGGGAAGAACACGGTCGGCCTCTTCCATCACCCGCGCCTGGTGGTCTCCGACACCTCGGTGTTGCCCACCCTGCCGCGCGGCGAGCTGCGCTCCGGCCTGGTCGAGGTGGTCAAGATGGCGGCGCTCCTCGATCCGCCCCTCCTCACCCGGGTGGAGGGGGAGCTCGACCGCCTCCTCGCCGGCGACCCCGAGGCCCTCGGGCCGGTCGTGGCGGCGGCCGCGGCGGCCAAGATCGGCGTCGTCCACCGCGATCCCACCGAACAGGGGGACCGGCGGCTGCTCAACTTCGGCCACACCCTGGGGCATGCTCTGGAGTCGGCCGGCGGCTACTCCGGCCTCCGCCACGGCGAGGCGGTCGCCTACGGGCTCCTCTTCGCCCTCCGCCTCGCCGCCCGCCGCGGCCTGGCGAAAGACCTGGCGCCCCGGCTGACCGCGCTCCTCTCCCGCTTCGAGCTGCCGCCCATATCGCCGATATCGCCGATGTCCACCGTCCTGCCCGAGGAGCTCCTCGCCCACATGGCGCGGGACAAGAAGGCGACCGAGAGAGGGCTCACCTGGGTCCTCCCCGCCGCCCTGGGGGAGGGGCGGATGGTCGACGGCATCGGCCGCGAGGAGCTTCTATCCGAGCTCCAAGCCTTCCTCGCCGATCCGTTCGGGCCTCTTGCCTTCGCGGATTGATCTTCCTTCGGCTATACTTCCAGGCATTCGATATGGACATCGAGTAGCTTAAGAGCGCCCCGCGAGCCGCCGGCACGAAATGACTTCTCGCCGAAGCCTCCTCCGCCGTATCAAGCTCCGGTACGTGCTGTTCGTCGCCCTCCTCCTGTCCGGCATCATCCCCTTCATGGTCAGCAGCCTGGTCCTGATCGTCCGCGATCAGGAGGTCCTGGAGAACAAGGAGCGGGAGTACCTCATCTCCGAGGCGGGCACCCTGTCGCGGGAGATCAACGGCTACCTGGTGGCGGTCCGCCGCCAGCTCACCCAACTCGGCGGCGGCCTCCTCCTGCCGCCCGGCCCGCCGGTGCCGGCCGACCGCCTGCACGAGCCCTGGGTGGCGGGGTACCTGCGCCAGTTCCAGCACGACAACCCGGATCTCAAAGCCCTGCGCGTCTTCGACACCCAGGGGGCCGGGCTCTCGCCGGGCAACCTCGCCGGGCCGACCGAGGCGGCCATGAACGCCGCCTTCGACCAGGCCCGCCGCCAGCACACGCCCGCCTACCGGCTGGTCTCCTCCGGCGGCGAGCCGCTCGCCGCCCTGGCGGTGCCGGTGGGAGCCGGCGGCTCGCAGCTCATCGTCCAGGCCCTGCTGCGCTTCCGGCCCATCGAAGAGGCCTTCGCCGGCGAGATCCGCCAGGGGGTGGGAGCCTTCCTCGTCGACCGCCAGGGCCAGCTCCTGTGGTCGAACGGCGCCGGCGCCGCCCTGCAGCAGGCCCTCCTGCGCTCGGAGGCCGTGCGCTCCTTCGTCAAGCTGCCCATGAGCTCGACCTCCGAGTACACCGCCCCTGTCCCCGGCCAGGCGGGCAGGGGCCAGAGGATGCTGGCGCAGGTCTCGGCGGTGGCGGAGAGCGGCTGGGGAGTCATCGTCCAGAAGCCGCGGTCCGCCGCCTTCGCCGTCGTCGACCGGATGTTCTTCAACTCCCTGCTCTCGACCCTGCTCCTGGTCGGCCTGGCCTTCGTCTTCGCCCTGCTCACCGCGCGGCTGGTGAGCCAGCCGATCCAGCGCCTGGCCGAGACCAGCCACGAGATCGCCGCCGGCAACTTCAGCCGCCGGGTCGAGGTCGCCGGTTTGGGCTCGGAACTTGCAGATCTGGCGGAGGACTGGAATCGTATGAGCCTCCACCTCGAGAGCCACGTCCAGCAGTTGCGCCAGGCGGCGCAGGCCAACCGCGAGCTGTTCATCGGCTCGCTCCGTGCCTTCGTGGCGGCGGTCGACGCCAAGGACCCCTACACCCGCGGCCACTCCGAGCGGGTGGCGGCGGTCTCGCGGACGATCGCCCGCCAGCTCACCCTCCCCGAGGAGCTCCAGCACAAGGTCTGGATCGGCGCCCTGCTCCACGACGTCGGCAAGATCGGCGTCGAGGACCAGATCCTGAAGAAGGCCGGCGTCCTGACCCCCGAAGAGTACGACCAGATGAAGCTCCACACCGTGATGGGGGCCGAGATCCTGTCGAAGATCGAGCAGCTCAAGGAGATGGTGCCGGCCGTCCGCTGGCACCACGAGAGCTGGAACGGCCGCGGCTACCCCGACGGCTTGAAAGGCGAGCAGATCCCGTTGATGGCGCGGATCGTCGCCGTCGCCGACTGCTTCGACGCCATCACCACCAACCGCCCCTACCAGCAGGCCTACAGCCTGCAGTTCGCGGTCGAGACCATCACCAAGCTGACCGGCAGCCGCTTCGACGCCAAGGTCGTCACCGCCTTCCTGCGCGCCTTCGAGGCCGGCGAGGTCCGGGCCGCGGCCAACCGCGGGGTGCGGGAAGGGACGATCGTCGAGGCGCGGGCGGCCTCCCGCTAGACGATGGTGTTTCAGTTCATCCTCGCCAACCTCCTCGCCAACAACGACCGAGCGGTCGGGGTCCTCTTCCTCGACGGCACGGGCGAGACCGTCGACCTCGCCTGCTCGGAGTTTACCCCCTATGAGATGCGGATCGTCGGCGCCTACCTGGGGATCTACCTGCGCCGGCTGGAGAAGGTCCTCTCGAGCAACGAGTTGGGCGAGCCGCGGATGATCCACATCGAGAAGCAGTCCCTCCACATCTATGCCATGCCGCTCCCCGACGGCTACTACCTAGGCCTCGTCCAGCGCCACCCCGCCATGGTCTCCCGCGCCCGCCAGACCATGGAGAAGGCGGTCGAGCAGTTGAAGACCGAGCTGTTCTAGGACCCTCACCCCCGGCCCCTCTCCCGGCCCACCCTCCCGCACCTCCGGGAGAGGGGAGCGGAGCGTGTAGGAGAAGGACTCCACGATCACCACGGGTGGGGGGGGCCCCGAGGCGGTGAATCCGGTCCGATTGCCAAACCTTCCGCGCGGGCTCCACCCCCTCTCCCGGGGGAGGGGAGGGCGGGCCGGGAGAGGGGGCTGGGGGGTGAGGGCCCCGCGTCGGCTATCATCTCCCCATGGCCGACACCGACGACAAGAAGAGAACCGACATCCTGGAGCTCGCTCCCGAGGTCACCCTCCCCGAGCCCGAGCCGGGCTCCTTCTGGGGGAAGCTACGGCGCGGCCTCCTGATGACCCATACCGAGATCATCGAGAAGGTCTCCTCCGCCATGGAGGGCAAGGAGGAGCTCGACGAGCGGACCCTGGAGTACCTGGAGGAGGCCCTGATCAGCGCCGATCTGGGGGTCGACACCGCTCTCGAGATGATCGAGCGGGTGAAGAAGAACGCCACCCGGGACCAGGTGAAGGACGTCCAACGGGTCAAGAAGATGCTGGTCGACGAGATGAGCGGCATGCTGATGGAGATGCCGCGGGCGCGGCCCCTGGGGCGGGGGCCGCTCGTCACCCTCGTGGTGGGGGTCAACGGGGTGGGGAAGACGACCTCGATCGCCAAGCTCGCCCGGCGGGCGCAGCAGAACCGGGAGAAGGTGGTGATCGCCGCCGCCGACACCTTCCGCGCCGCCGCCATCGAGCAGCTCGAGCTGTGGGGCAAGCGGCTGGGGGTCGACGTCATCCGCCAGGTTGCCGGCGCCGACCCCGCGGCGGTGGTCTACGACGCCATCCAGGCCGCCCGGGCGCGCGGGGCCGACCAGCTCATCATCGACACCGCCGGGCGGCTCCACACCAAGGACCACCTGATGGCCGAGCTGGGGAAGATCAACCGGGTGATCGACCGCGAGGCCAAGGACTGGCAGCGGCGGACGATCCTCGTCCTCGATGCGACGACGGGGCAGAACGCCCTGGTCCAGGCGAAGACGTTCTGCCAGGTGGTGCCGGTCGACGGCGTCCTGCTCGCCAAGCTCGACGGCACGGCCAAGGGCGGCATGGCGGTGGCGGTCGCCCGCGACCTCAAGCTGCCGGTGCTCTTCCTCGGGGTGGGTGAAAAGGCCGAGGACCTGGTGGAGTTCCGTCCGCGGGAGTTCGCCTCTGCCCTCCTCGGCTGAGCGGTACCTGAAAGAGGCCCTCCGCCTCGCCGCCCGGGGGCGCTACCGCGTCTCGCCCAACCCGAGGGTCGGGGCGCTCCTTGTGCAGGAAGGTTCTGGAGAGATCGTGGGGCGCGGCTGGCACCGTGAGGTGGGCGGGCCGCACGCCGAGGTCTTCTCCCTCCGCGAGGCGGGAGAGCGGGCGCGCGGGGCGACGCTCTATGTCACCCTGGAACCCTGTGCCCACCACGGCCGCACCCCGCCCTGCGCCGACGCGGTGCTGGCGGCCGGGGTGGCGCGGGTGGTGGCCTGTCACCAGGACCCCGATCCGCGGGTGGCGGGGCAGGGCTTCGAGCGGCTGCGCCGGGGCGGGGTCGAGGTGGAGGTCGGGCCGCTCGCCGCCGAGGCGGTGCGTTTGAACCTCGCCTTCCTCGTGGCGGCGACCCTCGGCCGGCCGGCGGTCACCCTGAAGTGGGCCATGAGCCTGGACGGCCGGATCGCCACCGCCATGGGGGAGAGCCAGTGGATCTCCGCCCCCGCCGGCCGGCGCTGGGCCTTGACCCTCCGCGAGGAGCACGACGCCACTCTCGCCGGCATCGGCACGGTGCTCGCCGACGATCCCCTCCTCAACCGCCGGCTGGGGCTCGCCACGGGCCCCGGCACCCGGGTCATCCTCGACCGCCGCCTCCGCACCCCCCCGGAAGCCCGCCTCTTCACCGCCCCAGGGCCGGTCTTGATCTACGCCGATTCGGTGGCCGGATATGAGGAGGAGCGCCGCCGGGCGTTGGTCGGAAGAGGTGCGACGGTGGTTCCGCTCCCGGTAGTCACTCCGGCCGCGGTCTTGGCCGATCTCTACGGTCGGAGGGTGCGGAGCGTCCTCGTCGAAGGGGGAGGGGAGGTGCTGGCGAGCTTCGCCGCGAGCGGCCTCTACGACCGGGTCGGGGTCGACTGCGCGCCGATGCTCCTGGGCGGCCGAAACGCCCCGGGGCCCCTCGGGGGGGAAGGTTTCCCCACCCTCGCCGCGGCGGCTCGCCTCGAAGGCTTCAAGGCCGAGAGGCGGGGCGGGGACCTGCTGCTCACCGGGTACCGGGAGGGCTGCCTCGCCGGGCTGCTCGCCCGGGTGCTGCCTTGAGGGGTGATTGTGGAAGTCAGGAGGACTTTCGCAGGAGGATGAGCGCGGCGAGGGACTCGCGGGCGATGCGTCGTGCTGTCATTTCCTGGAAGGCGGCGGCCGCGAGCATTCGCATCTCGTGACGGCGCCCGACCCTGCCAAGTATAGAAGCAAGCTCAATGGAGACCCTGGCTGCATCACACTGATTACCCTGTGCAAGAAAGGCCTGTTGAACGGCTGACAGGTCCTCTATCGCTGGCTCGAGGTCTCCTCTAAAGCAAAGCAGTTGACCTTTGAGCCATGTCAGCTTGGTATGCAAGAGAGGCTCGGTCAGCGGCGCAAAAAGCTCTCTAACCTGGTCGTGCAGGTCGAAGGCCTCCTCAATTCGGCAGCTCTCGGCGAGGTAACGAGTCCGGGCGTGAACAATAATCAGGCCGAGCTTCGGATCTGCTGTTGAGTCAACGATGCTTTCAGACTGGTCAAGCAGATACAGCGCTGCCTCAGGATTACCTTCCTCGCTAGCCGCGGTGGACTCTAGAATCAAGCAGCGAGCAACCTCTTGGCGATCGTGGCGGTCGCGCCAAATCTCCGTCGCCTCTCGGATCAGGGGACGGGAGACCCCGAACCTGCATTGGTCGAGACGTAAGGAGCCGAGTTGCTTGAGAACGCGAGCCCTTAGGGGCAGCGAACCGCTTCCCATTTTCAGGTGGGTCTGTGCGTTCAGAAACGCCTGGTCCGCAGCATTGTAATCACCCGAGACTCGGAGGGCATTCGCATACCCCAACCAGGCCCGAGCTCGAAGATCCGTAACTTGCGCCTCATCACTCCCTCGCTTAGCCCTAATCTGTGTGGCGACCAGGACAGCTAGCCAGGAATGGTGCCGCATCGATCGCATGCTACTGAAGCGCGCAGCGTGGGCGCTCTCAATGAGCTCTTCACAAACTTCACGTTTCCAGAATCGAGGATGGTTGCGGATGAGGAGCTCCTGCCGGAGCATCGGAAGAGGCTCGAGCTCGGAGAGGACACCCGTGGCTCTGCCATCCACAGCAGTCTGGGCCGCTGTGAAGGCGCTGTCGTAGTTGGTAGGAGAGATGTCGACGACATTTTTCTCTGTTGTAAAAGAAGGTCGGAAGCGGGCGAGGTGACCCCGGCAGCTCTTGCACCCTGCCAGTAGATGCCGAATGACGGCACGCTGCTCCTCAGGCGTAGCGGTATGATGCGCGAAGCGGTCAAGAACTCCTTTCGAGATGCCATGGCTGTCCATTCGGACACAAGACTAACTCACGTCGATACTTCTGTGACGGTCGTCCCGGCGGGCCAACCTGCAAACCATGGCTTCCGGTGGAGTATCATCATCTTGGGATGGAAGCGAACCCGCCGAGCCTGCGTCGCCTTGCGGAACTGCTGAGGAACAGCCTCGGGCAGGTCGGGGTCACTATGCTGGAAGTCGAACGCCGGCTGGGCTGGAAGGACGGTACCTTGAGCCGGGCCCTCTCTAGTGGGGCGGAGCTCAAGGTGGGTGATCTCC
>JAXDLD010000621.1:0-7207 GCA_034666805.1 Acidobacteriota bacterium | reverse complement strand
CGCCCCAAGGGGGTCGCGGTCACCCACGGCAACGTCGCCCGGCTCTTCGCCGCCACCGGCTCCGGATTCGGCTTCGGTCCGGGCGACGTCTGGACCCTCTTCCACTCCTACGCCTTCGACTTCTCGGTCTGGGAGCTCTGGGGGGCGCTCCTCCACGGCGGCCGGCTGGTCGTCGTCCCGCATGCGGTCAGCCGCTCGCCGGTCGACTTCGTACGGCTCCTCGCCCGTGAGCGGGTGACGGTCTTGAACCAGACCCCCTCCGCCTTCCGCCAGCTCCTCTGGGCGGAGGAGGGAAAGGACCTGCCCGACCTCCGGCTCGTCCTCTTCGGCGGCGAGGTCCTCGACATCCCGGGCCTCGCCCCCTGGATCGCCCGCCACGGCGACCTCCGGCCGGCCCTCGTCAACCTGTACGGGATCACCGAGACGACCGTGCACGTGACCTGGCGCCGCATCACCCGGGCCGACTTCAACGTACGGTCGAGCCCGATCGGCCGCCCCCTCCCGGACCTCTCGCTTCATCTCCTGGACGGCCGGCTCCAGCCGGTGCCGGCCGGCGTCCCCGGCGAGGTCTTCGTCGGCGGCCCAGGGGTCGCCCGCGGCTATCTCGGCCAGCCGGAGCGGACCGCGGAGCGCTTCCTCCCCGATCCCTTCGGCGCCGGGGAGGAGCCCGGGGCGCGCCTCTACCGCTCGGGCGACCTCGCCCGGCGGCGGCCCGACGGCCAGTTGGAGTACCTGGGCCGGGCCGACGACCAGGTGAAGATCCGCGGCTTTCGCATCGAGCCCGGCGAGGTCCAGGCGGCCGTGGCGGCCCACCCGTCCGTGCGCGAGGCGGTGGTCCTGGCCCGCCCCGGCGCCGCGGTGGGGGAGGAGACCCGGCTCGCCGCCTACGCCGTGGCCGAGGGTCCGCTCTCTCTCGGCGACCTCCGCGCCTTCCTCGCCGACCGCCTCCCCGAGCACATGCTGCCGGGCGCCCTCGTGCTCCTCCCGGCCCTGCCCATGACCGCCCACGGCAAGGTCGACCGCCGGAAGCTCCTGGAGATCGAGCCCGCCGCCGCCCCCGCCCTGGAGGGAGACGCGGAGCCGCGCACGGCCCTGGAGCGCGCCTTAGCCGGCATCTTCCGAGAGGTGCTCAAGGTCGAGAGGGTGGGGCGGAACGACAACTTCTTCGAGCTCGGCGGCAACTCGATCGCCGGGGCGGTGCTGATCAACCGCCTGCAGCGGGAGCTGGGGGAGGTCGTCCAGGTGGTGGTGATCTTCGACGCTCCCACCGTCGCCGCCCTCGCCGGCCACCTGGCCAGCGAGCACCGGGCGGCGGTCGTCCGCCTCTGGGGGCCGGAGTCGATGGGGGACGTCGTGACACCGGTGACGCCGGCCGCGGAGCTCCGGGTCGACGCTGGGCGAGCCGAGGAGCTGCGCCGGCTCGTCCGTCCTCTACCGCCATTGGCGTCGATCTCACCCGAGCTGGTGGCCGAGCCGCGCAACCCGCCGGCCCTCTTCCTCCTCTCGCCGCCCCGCTCGGGCTCCACCCTGCTGCGGGTGCTCCTCGGCGGCCATCCGGCCCTCTTCGCGCCGCCCGAGCTGGAGCTCCTCTCCTTCAACACTCTGTCCGAGCGCCGGGCGGCCTTCCCGGGGCGCGACCGCTTCTGGCTCGAAGGGGCGGTCCGCGCGGTCATGGCGGCCCGCGGCTGTACCGCCGAGGAGGCCGAGGCCTTCCTCGACGATGCCGAGCACCGCGGCTGGAGCACCCGCCGGCTCTACCGCGAGATCCAGGCCGAGATCGGCAGCCGGCTGCTGGTCGACAAGACCCCCTCCTACGCCCTCGATCCCAAGATCCTCGAACGGGCGGAGGAGGCCTTCGCGGGCGCCCTCTACCTCCACCTCGTCCGCCACCCGCGGGCCGTCGTCCGCTCCTTCGAGGAGGCGAAGCTCGACCAGCTCTTCTTCCGCAGTGGTCAGGAGGGGCACCCCTTCACCCGGCGCGAGCTGGCCGAGCTGATCTGGCGGGTCTCGCAGGAGAACATTCTTGCCTTCCTCGCCGGCATCCCGGAGGAGCGCCGGCACACCGTCCACTTCGAGGCGCTGGTGCGGAACCCCGAGGAGGTCCTCGCCGGGATCTGCCGCTTCCTCGGGCTCCCCTACGACTCCGCCATGGCCCGCCCCTACGAGGAGCGGGCGGCCCGGATGACCGACGGCATCCACCCCGAGTCGCGGATGCTGGGGGACGTCAAGTTCCACCAGCACGCGGGGATCGATCCCCGGGCCGCCGAGCGCTGGCGGGAGGAAGAGGCCGCGGCAGACCCCCTGGACGAGGCGACCTGGGACCTCGCGGTCCGGCTCGGCTACGAGAGGCCGGACGGCAGGATACCGACGCGCGCCTGGGCCCCCGGCGAGCCGATCCCCCTCTCCTTCGCCCAGGAGCGGCTCTGGTTCCTCGACCGCCTGGAGCCGGGGAGCGCGGCCTACAACGTGCCCACGGCACTCCGCCTGACCGGCCGGCTCGACACCGCGGGCCTCGCCGCCAGCCTGGACGAGATCGCCCGCCGGCATGCCGTGCTCCGCACGACCTTCCGTATGGTCGACGGCGCCCCGGTCCAGGTGATCGCGCCCCCTGCCGGCACCGGCCTGCCCCTTCCGAGGGTCGACCTCGCGGCTCTCCCGGCGACACCCCGGGAGGCCGAGGCCCGGCGGCTCGCCGGGGAGGAGGCCGCGCGCCCCTTCGACCTCGCGCGCGGCCCTCTCGTCCGCGCCGCTCTCCTCCGGCTCACGAGCGGAGCCGGCGAAGAGCACGTCGCCCTCTTCACCCTGCACCACATCGTCGCCGACGGCTGGTCCATGGGGGTGCTCATCCGCGAGCTCGCCGCCCTCTACCCGGCCCGCCGGGCGGGCGAGACCTCGCCACTCCCGCCCCTGCCCGTCCAGTACGCCGACTTCGCCGTCTGGCAGCGGCAACGGCTCGCCGGCCCCAGGCTCGACGAGCAGGCCGGCTACTGGCGCCGGGCCCTCACCGGCGCGCCGGTCCTCGACCTGCCGGCCGACCGGCCGCGGCCCCTGCTCCCGGACCCGCGCGGAGCGGTCCAGTCGGCCCTCTTCCCCGACGCCTTGCGGGAGGGGGTCGCGCGTCTCGCCCGCCGGGAGGAGGCGACCCCGTTCATGGTCCTCCTCGCCGCCTGGAGCGCCCTCCTCTCCCGCTGGACCGGCCAGCTCGACGTCCCCGTCGGCTTCCCGGTGGCCAACCGCACCCACGGCGAGGTCGAAGGGCTGATCGGCTTCTTCGTCAACACCCTGGTGGTGCGGGCCGACCTCGCCGGAGACCCGGGACTGCGCGCCCTGGTCGAGCGCGTGCGCCGCGCGGTCCTCGCGGCGCTCGCCCACCAGGAGCTCCCCTTCGAGAAGGTGGTCGAGGTGCTGCAGCCGGAGCGCGACCGCGGCCGCAACCCCCTCTTCGAGGTGATGTTCGGGCTCCAGAACGCCCACGCCGAGACGATCGAGCTCCCCGGTCTCCGGCTGGAGGGGGTGCCGGCGGCGGCGGGGAGCGTCAAGCTCGACCTCTCCTTGAGCTTCCAGGAGCTGTCCCCGGGCCTCGCGGCGTCCGTCGAGTACCGCGCCGCGCTCTTCTTTCCGACGACGATCGCCCGGCATCTCTCCCACCTGGAGTCGCTCCTCGCGGGAGCCCTCGCCGACCCGGACCGGCCGCTCGCCGAGCTGCCGCTCCTCCACGAGGCCGAGCGACATCAGCTCCTCCTCGGCTTCGACGATGCCCCCGAGGAGACCCCCCCCGCTGGCACCCTGGCCGGCCTCCTCGCCCTCCAGGCGGCGGCGCGGCCGGACGCCATCGCCGCTCTCGGGACCGATCTCACCCTCTCCTGGGCCGGGCTCGCCCGGCGCTCCCGCCGCCTCTCCCGGCTCCTGGCCGCCGAGGGGGTCGGGCCGGAGGTGCGGGTCGGCCTCCGTCTCGAACGCTCTCCCGCCTGGCTGGTGGCGCTTCTGGCAACCCTCGAAGCCGGGGGCGTCTACGTCCCCCTCGACCCCGCCCTGCCGCCCGAGCGCCTGGCCCTCCTCGCCGCGGACGCCGGGATCGAGCTGCTGCTCACTTCCGAAGGCAGCGGCGATCAGTTCGTCGCGCCGCGGGTTCTCCGGCTCGCGAACCTGGACTCCGAGCTCGCCGCCGGCGCCGCGTTCGATCCGATCCGCCCGATCCACCCGTCCCACCCGGCGGACCCGGACAACCTGGCCTACGTGATCTACACCTCGGGATCGACGGGGCGGCCGAAGGGGGTGGCGGTCCCCCGCCGCGGCCTGGCGCGGAACGAGGCGGCGGAGGCCCGCGGCTACGGCCTCTCCTCCCGGGACCACCTCCTGCAGTTCGCCGCCATCGGCTTCGACGTCTCGATCGGCGAGGTCGGCACGGCCCTGGCCGCGGGGGTGACCCTGCACTTCGCCGATCGTGAGGCGCTGCGACCGGGGGCGCCGCTCGAAGAGCTGCTGCGAGAAAGGGGGATCACCGTGCTCATGGTGCCGCCCTCGATCCTCGGCGTCCTCTCGCCCGATGCGCTACCGTCCCTCTCCCGGCTGGTGGTGGGCGGCGAGGCCTGCCCGCTGCCGCTCGCCGAGCGCTGGGCGGCCCGGGTCCGCTTCTACAACGGCTATGGGCCGACCGAGACGACGATCGGCGCCACCCTCGGGCCCTACCGTCCGGGTGACCTCCGGCTCTCCCTGGGCCGGCCGATCTCCGGCAACCGCCTCTACCTCCTCGACCGGCTGGGCCAGCCGGTGCCGGGGGGGGTGGGGGGGGAGGTCGACAGCGGGGGGGAGGGGCTCGCCCGCGGCTATCTCGGGCGGCCCGACTTGACCGCGGAAGCCTTCCTCCCCGACCCCTTCGGGTCATTGGGAGCACAGGGAGGGGCGGGGGAGCGCCTCTACCGGACCCGCGACCTCGCCCGCCGCTGGCCCGACGGCCGGCTCGAATTCCGCGGCCGGAGCGACGGCCAGGTCAAGGTGCGGGGGGTCCGAATCGAGCTAGGGGAGATCGAGGCCGCCCTGCTCGCGCACCCGGCCGTGCGGGAGGCCGCGGTGGTGGTGCGCGAGGCGGCCGGCGGCGGCGACCCCGCCGGCCGCCGGCTGGTGGCGTGGGTGGCCGCCGACCCCGACCGCAAGCCCGCGCCCGACGATCTCCGGCGCCACCTGGCGCGCACCCTCCCCGAGGCCTTCCTGCCGGCCGTCTTCGGCTTTCTCGACGCCCTGCCCCGGACGGCGACGGAGAAGGTCGACCGCCAGGCCCTGGCCCGGCTCGCGCCCGCCTTGGACGACGGCGGCGAGCGGCTCCGGGTGCCCCCGCGGGAGGGCCTGGAGCGCGCCGTGGCCGCGGTATGGGAAGAGGTGCTGGAGCTCCCCGGGATCGGCGCCCTCGACCGCTTCTTCGAGCTCGGCGGCAACTCTCTCCAGGCGGCGCGGCTGGTCAACCGCCTGGAGGAGCGGCTGGGGATCGCGGTGCCGCTCGCCGACCTCTTCGACGCCCCGACCGTCGCCGGCCTGGCGGCGCGGATCGCCGCCCGTAACCCCGAGTCGGCGGCTCGCGCGGGCGTCACCGGCATGGCAGGCATCGCGGGCCCGTCGCCGGAGCGCATCCTGCCGGCCCCCTGGCGCCCGGGCGAGCCGCTCCCCCTCTCCTTCGCCCAGGAGCGGCTCTGGTTCCTCGATCGCCTGAGCCCCGGCGAGGCGGGCTACAACATCCCGGCCGCCGTGCGCCTCCGGGGGACCCTCGACCCCCGGCTCCTCGCCCGCGCCCTGAGCGGCGTCGTCGCCCGCCACGCCTCGCTCCGCACCACCTTCGGCGCCCGGGAGGGGAGGGCCTTCCAGGTCGTGGCGGCGGCGGCGGAGCTGCCCCTCCCCGGAATCGATCTCGCCGGCCTGCCGGCCCCCGCTGCCGAGGCCGAGGCGCGGCGGCTCGCCGACGCCGACGCCCGCCGCCCCTTCGACCTCGGCCGCGGCCCGCTCCTCCGCGCCGCCCTCCTGCGCCTGGGGGCGGGGGACCACCTGGCCCTCTTCACCCTGCACCACATCGTGAGCGACGGCTGGTCGATGGGGGTCCTCATCCGCGAGCTGACCCTCCTCTACGGCGCGGCAGTGCCAGGGGGAGAGCCGGGCGCCCCATCGCCCCTCGAACCCCTGGCCGTCCAGTATCCGGACTTCGCCCTCTGGCAGCGCGGGCGGCTGGGCGGGAAGGCCCTGGAGTCGCAGGCCGCCTGGTGGGCCGAGGCCCTCCACGGGATCGAAGTGCTCGACCTGCCGACCGACCTGCCGCGGCCGGCCGTCCTCTCCTCCACGGGCGGCGCCCTCTGGCACCTCCTCCCGCCGGCCCTGGGGGCCGGCCTCGCGAGCCTCGCCGAGAGCCAGGGTGCCACCCTCTTCATGGCCCTCTTGGCCGGGCGCGGTGCGCTCCTCTCCCGCTACTCCGGGCAGCGCGACGTCGCCTTGGGCTTCCCGGTCGCCAACCGGACCCGCCCCGAGATCGAGCCGCTCATCGGTTTCTTCGTCAACACCCTGGTCCTCCGGGTCGACCTCGCGGGCGAGCCGGGCCTCAGCGACGTCCTCGAACGGGTGCGCCGGGCGGCCCTCGCCGCCTACGCCAACCAGGACCTACCGTTCGAGAAGGTGGTCGAGGCGGTCCAGCCCCCCCGCGACCGCGGCCGTTCGCCCCTCTTCCAGGTCCTGCTCGCGCTGCAGAACGCCCCCACGGGGAGCCTCGACCTGCCGGGGATCGCGGTCGAGCCGGTCGAGGTCGAGAGCGGCAGCGTCAAGTTCGACTTGACCGTGAGCGTCCAGGAGCTCCCCGAGGGGCTCGCCCTCCGCGCCGGCTACCGCACCGACCTATTCCTGCCGGCCACCGTCCGCCGCCTCCTTGGGCACTTCGAGGCCCTCCTCGCCGCCGCCCTGGAGGACCCCGGCCGGCCGCTGGCCGGGCTGCCTCTCCTCACCGATGCGGAGCACCACCAGGTCCTCGCCGGCTGGAGCGACACCGCCGCTCCCGCGCCGCTCGCCCCCGACCTCCCGGCCCTCCTCGCCCTCCAGGCCGCGGAGCGGCCGGACGCGGTCGCCGCCGCCGGAGCGGGGGAGGCCCTGACCTACGGCACCCTCGACCGCCAGGCGAGCCGGCTGGCCTATCTCCTGCGCAAGGAGGGCATCGGCGTGGAGGCGCGGGTCGGGGTCG
>JAXDLD010000620.1:0-16514 GCA_034666805.1 Acidobacteriota bacterium | reverse complement strand
CAATTCAAGCCACCGGAATTTCAATTGGAGCCGCTTGAATTCAAATTCGAGCCACTTCGAGGGGATCTTCAGAGGCGCAGGTCCGGGGCTCTTCAGGTGCCGCCCGGGTGGGGCGCCGATCAGCCCTCCGCGCGATCGGCCCGCTCCGTCTCCCCCTCCTCGCGCTCGACGAACGTCGCCTCGGCCTCGACGTGGTGGGGGACGGCGGCGGCGATGGCGTTCAGGGCCGCCGGGTGGAAGTCGGTGTGGCGGATGGGGGAGGCTCCGGGCCGCCACTCGAAGCCTGGCTCCTTGGCGAGGAGGAAGTCGACGAAGGGGGCGAGCATCGGGATCTCCGGGCTCGCCTCCTCGACCCACAGGAACTGGCCGGCGGAGTTGACCTCTAGGAAGACATGGCCCCCCTCCGGGGTGACGATGAAGTCGAAACATCCGAAGACGAGGCCCAGGCGGCGCAGGAGCTCCAGGCAGGCCCGCTCGACCCTCTTGGGCAAGCGGCGGGGGCGCTTATGCCCTGCACCGCCATCCGGCGACGACGGCGCTCCATAATGCGGCGCTCTAGCTCTGCCAGACCCAGAGACGCGCTGTCGAACATCGGATACCATCGAACATCGGATACCATTTGATTCGCCACCACTACAGGAGCATGCCATGAAGAAGGTCTGCCTCTTTCTTGCTCTCCTGCCGCTTCTTGCCACGGCCGCCCCCGGCACCGCGGGCCCCGCGCCGGAGGCCACGGCCGCTCTCGTGCGCGACCTCCGGCAGGAGGGTACGGACGGCACCGCCGCGGGATTCCGGAGCCTCTTCACCGCCCTGGGCAAGCTCTTCTTCCTGACCAGCGCCCCTGGCGGGGACACCCACCTGTGGGTGAGCGACGGCACCGCCGCCGGCACGGATCTCCTGCCGAACGGCTGCGACGACGCCTGTTACCCGCAATTCCAGGGCTTCGCCAACGGGGTTTCCTTCTTCTCCTCGGCAGGCCGCCTCTGGCGCTCGGACGGCACGCGGCCGGGGACCTACCCGCTGACCGAACCGTCCGTGCGCTTCGCCTCGAGCGTGGTCTCCGGCGGCCGGCTCTTCTTCAACGGCTGCACCGCCACTGGCTGTCGGCTCTGGACGAGCGATGGCACCGTCGCCGCCACCCGCCCGGTCCTCCCCCTCTCCGTCGCCGGTACCCCTACCGCCCCGTCCCTGGCTGCCCTGCGCGGCGCGGTCTACTATGCCACTCGGGTCGACTCTCTCCACAGCGCGCTCTGGAAGAGCGACGGCACGGCCGCCGGCACCACGGTCGTCGCCTCCTTCTCCGACCGCGACAAGCCCCTGTTCCTCACCAGCACGACGGAGCGGTTGTTCTTCTTTGGCAGCGACGAAAGACAGGTGTGGACGAGCGACGGCACGGCGGCAGGCACCGTCCCCTTGACCCAGTTCACCGCGCAATTTCCGTTCGCCGGAAGAAGCGTGGTCTACGAGTTCACGACGATCGGGAGCCGGTTCTACTTCGCCGCCGATGCCGACGGCACCCACGGCCTGGCCCTCTGGCAGAGCGACGGCACCCTTGCCGGCACCCGGCGGATTGGAGATGTCGGCCCCGGGGCCGACATCATGGCCACGACCATCGAGGAGATTGGCGGCCGGGTGGTCTTCGGCGCGCGCCAGGGCGAGGACCTCTACAGACTGCGGGCGACCGACGGCACCCCCTCGTCAACCTCCCTCCTCACCAGCGCGAGCTTTCTCTTCAACCAGAGCGCCCGGGTGGGCGGGCGGATCGTCTTCAATGCCATGGACAGCGAACATGGCCGCGAGCTGTGGACCACCGACGGCACCGCTGCCGGCACCCACCTCTTGCGCGACCTCTGCCCCGGGCCTTGCAGCCCGCAGCTCGCCCCCCCGGCGCTGCTCCTCGGGGCCGCCTTCTTCGCGGCCTCCACCCCGACCCGCGGCGCCGCCCTCTGGCGCACGGACGGTACCCCCGCCGGCACCCAGCCGTTCGTCGACCTGCCCGCCCTGGACGAGGGGGCGTTTCCCGCGGCCCTGGGCGACCGGGTCTTCTACGTCCGGCGGTCCGCGGACGGCCGCGAGGAGCTGTGGGCGAGCGATGGCACTCCGGGTGGCACCCGGCCGGTCTTCAGCCTGCTTCCCGATGCCCCCTCGGCGGACCCGCAGGAGCTCGTCCCTCTCGCGGGGCGGCTCTTCTTCACCGCCACGGGGGATTCGACCGGCGCGCAGGTCTGGCAGAGCGACGGCACGGCGGCGGGTACCGCGCCGGTGACTCCCGGCACCCGGCTCACCCCGGCGGCCGGTCTCCTCTTCTTCCTCCAGGAGGACGCGCAGCAAAACGTCCACCTCGCGCGGACCGACGGCACGGCAGCGGGGACCCTGACCCTCGCCGACCTCGCCCCGGAGCGCAATCCGACTCTCTTGCCCTACCAGGGCAGGCTCCTGTTCGACCGCTTCCAGCGCTCCCCGGCCGAGGTCTGGCAGAGCGACGGCACCCCCGCCGGCACGCGGCTCGCCTTCTCTCTGCCTCCTCAACTGATGAGCCCCCAGTCGCTCCAGGCGGCGGGCGACGACCTCTTTATCCTTTCGTTCAGCGGAGAGATCTGGCACAGCGACGGGAGCACGGCCGGCACGACCCGGATCCTCGGCCCGACGGTCGCCGACCGCCTCGTTCCCCTCAAAGTCGGCTCCGCCCTCCTCCTCGTGCTGCCCCAGGCCCTCTACCGGACCGACGGCACCGCCGCCGGCACGACTCTCCTGAGCCCGACAGACCTCTCCGGCCTGACCGATCCCGTGGTCTTTCGGGGCGCCACCTACTTCTTCGCCACCCAGGCCGAGGGGCGCGCCCTCTGGCGCTCGGACGGCACGGCGGCGGGGACCACGAAGGTCCTGGCGTTCCCCGGGGAGACCACGGACCTGTTCCATCTCCAACCGGCCGGCCTGACCGTCGCCGCCGTCCGGCTCTTCTTCGCCGCCGATGACGGCGTTCATGGCCGCGAGCTCTGGGCGAGCGACGGCACTGCCGCCGGCACCGTCCTGGTGAGTGATATCGAGCCGGGGCCGGACTCCTCCCGTCCTACCGGGCTCACGGCGGCAGGAGGGCGGCTCTTCTTCTCCACCTATGACGGGCGGCACGGCCGTGAGCTGTGGGAGAGCGACGGCACTGGAGGCGGCACCCGGTTGGTCCAGGACATCGCGCCCGCGAGCTTCTCGTCCGTCCCCCAGAACCTCACCGTCGCTGGCGACCGCCTCTACTTCTCCGCCGACGACGGCCTCCACGGCCGCGAGCTCTGGGCTCTCCCCCTCTCCGGCCCCGCCGGCTGCCGGCCGGGGGGCACCCGCCTCTGCCTCGCCGGCAGCCGCTTCCAGGTGGAGATCGAATGGCGGGACTTTGCGGGCCATACCGGGGTGGGCCACGCCGTCTCCTTGACCGCCGACACCGGCTATTTCTGGTTCTTCGATCCGGCGAACGTCGAGACCGTGGTCAAGGTCCTGGATGCCCGGGCGCTCAACCAGTCCTTCTGGGTCTTCTACGGCGCCCTCTCCTCGGTCGAGTACGCGCTGACCGTCACCGATACCCAGACCGGTCTCAGCCGCCGCTACGTGAACCCCTCGGGGCAGCTGGCGAGCGTGGGCGATACGAACGGCTTCGGGCCGCTCGGCGCCGCCGCCAGCAAGACCGCCGTGGCCAAAGCCTCGCCCCTCCCCCTCGTCGCGGCCCGAACCGACACCAGGGTGGCGATCGGGAGCTGCGTCCCGTCGCCGGGGCAGCTCTGCCTGAACGGCGGCCGCTTCGCGGTCACCGCCGCCTGGAAGGACTTCCAGGGGCGCACCGGCACCGGCACGGCCGTTTCCTTGACCGCCGACACCGGCTACTTCTGGTTCTTCGCGCCCACGAACGTCGAGGTGGTGACCAAGGTGCTCGACGGCCGCGGATTGAACGGTAAGTTCTGGCTCTTCTACGGGGCGCTGTCAAATGTCGAGTACACCCTGACCGTGACCGACACCGAGACCGGGGCGGTCAGGACCTACAAGAACCCCCTGGGGCAGTTCGGCAGCGTCGCCGACACCGGGGCGTTCTAGCCGTCTGACCAGAGCGACTTCTGGACAAACGAGCCACATTTTCCCAGGGAGACGGACTCCCCTCGTCGGTTTGAGGTCGCGGACCTCGCTAGATCTAAGCGACTGGTGCGCCGAGGCAGCGCTGCAGCAGGCGAGCGTCTCCGAACCGCTCCGCGTACGCGGCGAAGGCTGGGATGGGGCCGCGCCAACGTAGCTCGTCGACGTCGCGGAAGAGGGGCGCGTCGGTCCGGAGCGTCGCCAGGTCCTTGAAGCGCAGCGCCAGATCGCGGTCCCGCAAGACATCAGGAGGGAAGCTCTCGATGCTGCCATAACGGTTGAGGAGCCGTGCCGCCGTCTTGGGGCCGATTCCGGGAATCCCTGGATAGCCATCCGCGGCGTCGCCGACTAAAGCAAGAAAATCGGGGATCAGGACGGGGTCGACCCCGAACTTCTCGCGGACTCCTTCCGCGGTGAGGATCTTGTTCCCTCGGCGGTCGACCTGCACCACCCGGTCCTCGCGGACGCACTGCGCCAGGTCCTTGTCGGGTGTCCAGATGCAGACCTTCTGCACTGTTAGGTCGGCTGCGGCGATGCGGGCGGCGGAGGCGAGCGCGTCGTCCGCCTCGAGCTCGACCATGGGCCAGACCATGACGCCCATTGCGGAGAGGGCCTCCTCCAGCGGGTGGAACTGCGCGAGGAGCGCGCGTTCGACCCCCTCTGCCGTCTTGTAGCCGGGCCAGAGACGGTTCCGGAAGGACAGGATGACGTGGTCGGTCGCCACGCCGAGATGCGTCGCCCCCTTCTCGATCATTTCCAACACGGTATGCAGCACGCCGGTCACGGCCCCAAACGGCGCATCCTTACCCTTCTCGAAGCGGCGCCGGCCGTAGTAGTGGCGGAACAGCTCGTACGTGCCGTCGAGGAGATGAACCATCATGGCGTTACTCGGTTCGTCATGGCAGGCAGATCATGAGCTCCGAAGTCTACGCCGTCAGCTGGCTCCACGAGTATCATCACTCTGGCGTAGAATGATGGCAGGAGGTATGCCATGGCTCCAAGCCCTATGTTCAACTTCCATCTCCCTCTGCCGGAGGATCTCCATGAGACCCTCAAGGAGGAAGCCGCGTGTTCGGGTCAGCCCGCGACCTCTTTAGCCCGGGAGGCTCTTGTCTCCTGGCTGGCGCAGAGGAAGAGACAGCGCCTGCATGAGGAGATCGCGGCTTTCGCGAGGGCCGAGGCCGGCACTGAACTCGACCTCGACGAGGATGTAGAGCAGGCTGGAATCGACTCTCTCTTGGCAGAGCGACCCCGGTGAGACGGGGCGACCTCTACTGGGCAGAGCTCCGGCCACGATCGGGTTCCGAGCAGCATGGCCGACGCCCGGTGATCGTCTTGTCGCATGACGGCTTCAACGAGTCTCCGACCTGGCGGTCGATCATCGTGATCCCGTGCTCGACCTCCGCGGCTCAGGGCCGGCGAGGCCCGACCGTCGTTCCTCTCGCACGCGGAACAGGTGGCCTGCCGGAGGACAGCGCCGCGATCTGTCACCAGATCACGACCCTGGACCGTTCGAAGCTCACCCAGCAGATCGGCGCTCTCCCCGCGCCTTTCCTTCAGGCCGTCGAGACAGGCATCCGGGCCGCCATCGATCTCGGGTAGCGGCCCCCGGCCGCCCCAGATCCCCAGATCGGGTATCATGGTCGGCTCCACCTCCGGGCGGCCATGACGTCCTGCGCCTCCTCTTCACCCACCTGGGCGAGGTGGTCTGCCCGCGCGGCCACGGGCCGGTCCTCACCGTCAGCCCGGAGGAGGCGGCGGTCGACCTCCTGGCGGGCGCCGTGGGTGACCCATTCCTCTTGGTTGCCCGGCTGCCGCGGCCCAAGCGCGGCGCCGACCTCGCCTTGGGCGAGCTCGTCCGCCAGGGGTTCCTCCGCCGGTTGGACGGCGAGAAGGGCGAGGGGTCGGAGGTGGCACGGATGGAGCCCGGCGTGCGCTGGCCGGCCAGGCTCGCCCCCCTGCCGCTCGTCCTCGGCGGCGATCTAAGTCGGTAAGGACCTCCACCCGACCCGGCGAGAGCAGCCACCCTACCCGACGACCACTGCTTGTTCGCAGGGGCTCGGAGGTGGCGCGGATGGCGCCCGGGAGCACTGGAAAGCCGACTCTACAGCCGCGGCTCTCCTACTGTTTGCGGCCTTGTCGTCCGAAGGCTCTTCGTCACGGCAACAAAAAACCTCCCTGCCGCACCTTATAGGTTGATTAGGACTCGCATTCGCCGAATCACTGTCCAGGCGGCTGGCCTGGGCTGCGTAGTGAGGCTAGGGCCATCCGGCCCAGCCCTTTTCTTTGAAAGGAGAGATGCGTGAAGAAGAAGAAGACGCCGCACCGCCTCACGTTGAGCCGCGAAACGATCCAGCGCCTTGATGAGTCGCTTCTCAGCCATGCCGCGGGCGGTTTATGTATTCAATCATCGAGGGCTGATTGTCCTTTACTACCGGACCTTACGCATCCGTGCGGAACCGGGCCGAAAAAGAACTGAACCACTAGTTGTAGTAATGAGCGGCGGCGCCTAAAGGAGCACCGCCGCTCGCACGGATCTACAGAGGATTAGGGCCGCTGGGTATCGACCATCGACAGGAGCCAGATGTCGCCTTCTTCAGTGGTACGCACCGTAACCAGCGTGTTATCGCGAGGCCCAACGCATGCCTCCACATAGGAAGAGTGAGGAGGAGCGAAGAGCAATGTCCGTAGCTCCCGACTCGCAACATCGACGAGTCGGAGCGCATGGGGCTCGATGAAGAGTAGCTGCCGACCGCCGGACAAAAAAACCGGGTCGTGCCCGGTCTGGGTGAGGCGCTGGTAGGTGTGGTCCTCGAGAGACCACACGGCGATGCCTGGTATGGGCAATCCATCCCGATGCTGCAGTTCGCCGGCCAAAAGGCGGCCGTTACCAGACCAGGAGCGGAGGGCCAGAACCAGGCCGCCTTCGGCGGGTGGAAGCACTCGTAGGCTGGAGGCTGAGCTGCGAAGATCGAGGATCGCTGTCCCTTGAGTATCATAGCTGAAGGCAATGTACCTTCCGTCTGGCGACCATACAGAGCTGAATACGTCATGAGCGGGCAGGTTCGTGACCTGGGTCAAGCCACTTCCGTCGGGCCGGATCGTCCAGGCTTCGTACTTGCCGCTGCGGTTCGAGTAGAACAAGATGCGGCGGCCGTCTGGAGACCAGTGGGGCGCGCGGTCCCGCGCGGGGTCATTGGTCAGCTGCAGGCGCTCTTTCCCGTTGATCCGGGTCAGAACCAGGTCCTCCTGAGGGGAGCCTTGTCGGAAGACCAGCCATTGTCCATCAGGAGAAACAGAACAGGCCCCTACGGAGCGTGCCCCCTGAAAGACGAGGGCTGGCTCGCCCGTGGTCTGGCCTCGCTTGGGATCGAAAGCGACCTGCTCGACAACGCTATGATTATCGTTGCTGGCGTAGACGAGGAGGCGGCCATCGCGGGAAAAGTTCGCCAGAGCGCTCCACGTTGCCGGCGTCTTGATCGGCTGAGCGGCGCCCCGTACTTCTCCCGAGCGTTCAGCGATCGGCACCCGCCAGAGATTCATGCTGCCGTCCCGATTGCTGGCGAAATAGAGAAAGTTGCCGTCCGGGGACCAAACCGGACTCCAGTTGTAATAGGCGTCGTCAACCACCGGCACAGGTGTGCCGCCTTCCGCTGGAATGGTCCAGATCGCCCGGCGCGCCCCGGGTTCTGTCACACCCCAGAAGGCGATTCGCCAACCGTGGGGTGACCACGATGGTTGGACCCCGTCCTGCACATTGAGCGACCGCCGGGCCTGCGTTGCTAGCTTGATGCGGAAAATCTGGCTGTACGAGAAACGCGACGAAGGGTCGAAGGCGCTCTCGGTTCCAACCACGATCTCGCGGCCATCAGGAGACCATGAGGGGTTGAAGCCAAAATCGGTCAGGCGTCGTACCGATTCTCCTGTTGCCCCCATGAGGAAGATGCCCCCCCCTTCCCGCTCCGACCGGAAGGCGATCTGTTCGCCGTCGGGAGAATAGGCGGGCTGGGTGTTGTTCGAGCGCGAGCCGGCGGTGAGGTTGATCGGGTTGCTGCTACCTGCCAGGTGCTGGAGGAAGATGTCCGATTCGCCATCCACGGACTTGGTGTAGACGAAGAATTTGCCGTCCGGTGAAAGGCTGGGGAATGTCTCTTCGCCCGGCAGCTCCGTCAGACGAGTAAATTGAGTTGTCGGCGGCCCCTCTCCGCTTCGGCGCCAGGCCAGAAGACCTACCACGCCTGCGCCGACGGCCAGAGCGAGCACTAGAGCCGCTGCCAGACCGACGTGCCGCCGTGGCGGGCGGACCGCAGTCGCAGTCCCGGGGGGTAAGGTCACGGACGCCATCCCCTGCGCCTTTCGCAGGTCGCTTAAGGCCTCGCCGGCACTCGCATAGCGCAGCTCCGGGTCCTTGCTCAACATGCGGGCGACGATCCGTTCGATCTCCGGCGGCACCTCCGGGAGGAGGTGCGCCAGGGGCTCGGGCTCCGAGTGGAGCACCGCGTGGACCACCGCCACGTCGCTTCCGCCGGCGAACGGACGCCGGCCGGTCAGCATCTGGTACAGGACGGCGCCCAGGGACCAGACGTCGGCCCGGGCGTCGACCTGTTCGCCGCGCGTCTGCTCCGGCGCCATGTAGAAGGGCGTGCCTAGAAATGAGCCGGCCCGGGTGGGGCCCGCCTCGCCGATGAGCTTGGCGATTCCGAAGTCCAGGACCTTGGCCACGCCGTCCTCGGTCAAGAAGAGATTGGCCGGCTTGATGTCGCGGTGGACGATGCCGTGCTGGTGCGCCTTGGCGAGCCCGCGCGCGGTCTGGGTCGCCAGGTCAAGGGCTTCTTCCAAGGGCAGCGGGCCGCGGGCGAGCCGGCGCTCCAGGCTTTCGCCGGCGTAAAGCGGCATGGCGAGGAAGAGCAGCCCCTCGTCGGTCTCTCCCATGTCGAAGACGGTGCAGAGGTTGGGGTGGTCCAGGGCGGATGCGGCCCGGGCCTCGGTCAGGAAGCGTGCCTTGGCGACCGGGTCCCGGCCGAGCTCCGGGGCCAGGAACTTCAAGGCCACGGTCCGGCCGAGCCGGGTGTCCTCCCCCCGAAAGACCATCCCCATCCCGCCGCCGCCCAGGAGCTCGGCGACCTGAAAGTGCAAGACCCGGCGGCCGGTGAGCCGGTCCCCGATGGCGGCGGGTGTGCCACCCGGGGAGCGGATCTCGACCTGGGTGGGATCCGGGTCTTCGTAATTGGAGATCCCGCTGCCCATTGACAAGGAGCGCACTCCTAACAGAAGAAGAACGTCGACACCAGGGCTACACGATTGATGACACACGAGTCTACCAGAGGAAGGGCCCCCGGCCGCCCCCCATCCCCAGATCGGATATGATGGTCGGCTCCGCCTTCGGGCGGAACCGGAGTCCCATGCTGAAGCGACCTGCCATCGAAGTCGAGCACGCCCAGACCCACAACCTGAAGGGGATCGACTGCCGGGTGCCGCACGGCGCCGTGACGGTGGTCACCGGCCCTTCGGGGGCCGGCAAGTCGTCGCTCGCGTTCGACACCATCTTCGCCGAGGGGCAGCGGCGCTTCGTCGAGTCGATGTCGACCTACGCCCGGCAGTTCCTCGACCAGATGGAACGGCCGCCGGTCGGCGACATCCGGAACGTCCTGCCCGCCGTGGCGCTCGAAGCCAAGAACGCGGTCCGGAACGCCCGCTCGACGGTCGGCACCATCACCGAGACCCATGACGTCCTGCGGCTCCTCTTCACCCACCTGGGCGAGGTGGTCTGCCCGCGCGGCCACGGGCCGGTCCTCTCGGTCAACCCGGAGGAGGCGGCGACCGATCTCTTGGCCGGCGCCGTGGGCGACCCGTTCCTCCTCGTCGCCCGGCTGCCGCGGCCGAAGCGCGGCGCCGACCTCGCCCTGGGCGAGCTGGTCCGCCAGGGCTTCCTCCGCCGGTTGGGCGGCGAGCGGGGAGAGGGGCCGGAGGTGGCGCGGATGGAGCCCGGCGAGCGCTGGCCGGCGAAGCTCGACCCCCTGCCGCTCGTCCTCGGCCGGTTTCGGGCCCCTGGCGAGGACGACGCGGTGGCGCGGGTGGTCGCCACGGTCGAGGAGGCCTACCGGCTGACCGGCGGCCGGGTCGAAGCGCGGGGAGAGCGGCGGGGCGAGAGCGTCGTCCGCCTCTACAGCCGCGAGATCTCCTGCCCGGTCTGCGGCATCGTCGTCCGCCGGCCCACCCCGCCGCTCTTCTCCTTCAACTCGCCGCTCGGCGCCTGCCCCACCTGCCAGGGCTTCGGGCGGGTGATCGGCATCGACCGCCTGCGGGTCGTCCCCGATCCCCGGCGGACCTTGGCTGAGCGCCCCATCGCGCCCTGGAACACCCCGGCCTACGAGGAGCTCTACGACGAGCTCCTGGCCGCCTGCAAGAAGCGCCGGGTGCCGCTCGACCGGCCCTGGCAGGAGCTCTCCCCGGAGGACCGGGAATGGATCTGGAGCGGCGAGGGGAAGTTCGTCAACCTGGACGGCTTCTTCGCCTGGCTGGAGCAGCGGACCTACAAGGTGCACGTGCGGGTGCTCCTCGCCCGCTACCGCTCCTACACCCCCTGCCCGGACTGCGGCGGCACCCGGCTGCGGCCCGAGGCCCTGGCGGTGCGGCTGGCCGGCCGGACTCTCCCCGACCTGACCGCCCTCTCGGTCGAGCAGTTCCGCGCCTGGCTCAAGAGTCAGCAGTGGAGCGCCCGCCAGCGCCAGGTGGCCGGGCACCTCCTGGAAGAGCTCACCGAGCGGATCGAGGTCCTCCACCGGGTGGGGCTCGACTATCTCGCCCTCGACCGCCAGGCCCGCACCCTCTCGGGGGGCGAGACCCAGCGCATCCATCTGGCCGCCGCCCTCGGCTCGGGGCTCACCAGCACCCTCTATGTCCTGGACGAGCCGACGATCGGCCTCCACCCCCAGGACAGCGAGCGGCTCCTCTCCCTCCTCCGGGATTTAGCGGCGCGCGGCAACACGGTGCTCGTCGTCGAGCACGACCGGACGATCATCCGCGGCGCCGACCACATCATCGACCTCGGTCCGGCGGCGGGGGAGCACGGTGGCTGGGTGGTGGCGGAGGGGCCGATCGAAACCATCCTCGACAACGAGCAGTCGCTGACCGGCCGGTATTTGAAAGAGCGGCCGCCGACCTCCGCCCGCCGCCACGTCGCCCGCTTCCGGCGCGAGCGGGGGCGGGAATCGCTCGACGAAGAGTTGGAGCACCTGCCGCGGGTCGCGGTGCGCGGCGCCTGTGCCCATAATCTCAAGTGCCTGGACGTCGACTTCCCCCTGGGCGCCATGGTCGCCGTCACCGGGGTGTCGGGCTCGGGCAAGTCGACTCTCGTCGAGAACGTCCTCTATGGCACCTACCAGCGGGCGAGGGGCGTCGTCGACGTCGATCCGGGGGAGGTCGGCTCGCTTTCCGGGTTGGCCGAGCTGGCCGACGTGACGCTCGTCGACCAGCGGCCGCTCGGGCGCTCCAGCCGCTCGAACCCGATCACCTACATCAAGGCCTATGACGAGATCCGCAAGCTCTTCGCCGCCAGCCCCGACGCCCGCGCCCGCGGCATCACCCCGGCCCACTTTTCGTTCAACGTCGAGCGCGGCCGCTGCCCGGCCTGCCAGGGGACGGGGGTGACCGAGGTCGACATGCAGTTCATGGCGCCGGTCACCGTCCCCTGCGAGGAGTGCCAGGGGCGCCGCTTCCGGCCGGAGGTGCTCGCCGTCCGCTTCCGGGGCCGGAACATCGCCGAGACCCTGGAGCTGACCGTCGACGCCGCGCTCGTGGCTCTGGCCGACCAGCGCCGGCTCTGCCGGCGCCTCCGCACCCTGACCGAGGTCGGCCTGGGCTACCTGCGGCTCGGCCAGCCCACCTCGACTCTCTCGGGGGGCGAGGCGCAGCGGCTCAAGCTCGCGAGCTTCCTCGACCGCCCGGCCACCCTCGGCCGCCAGCTCTTCCTCTTCGACGAACCGACGACCGGCCTCCACCTCGCGGATATCGACCTCCTCTACCATACGCTCCGCCGGCTCGTGCACCGGGGCGACGGGGTGGTGGTCGTCGAGCACAGCCCCGACCTGATCGCCCGGGTGGACTGGATCGTCGACCTGGGGCCCGGTGGCGGGGCGCACGGCGGGGAGCTCCTCTACTCGGGCCCCTTGGAGCCCTTCCTGGAGCATATTGAGAGCCCCACCGCCGAGGAGCTGCGCCGGCATCTCAAATGGCCGCTCCCGGTCCTGGCGGTCGCGCCATGACGCCACTTGATCCGCCACCCGTCTGCTATAATTGGACTCTCGTTCAATGACTTTCAATCCCCGGACGCTCTGGGCGGACCTGTCGTGGAGATAATGACCAGCGGGAGCGATGAAGGCTGGTTCCTCGAATACGAGGAGCGGAGGATCGACCTTCGGGAGGGTGAGGTCACCCTCGGGCGGAGCCGTGGCTGCGGGGTCGTCCTGCGCGATCCCAGCGTCAGCCGCGGCCACGCCCTGCTCTCGGTGCGCCAGGGCCGGGTGACCCTCCAGGACCTGCGTTCGAGCAACGGCACCTACGTCAACGGCAAGCGGCTCGACAAGGAGACGGTGGTCGAGGATGGCGACCGCCTGGTGATCGGCGAGACCGAGCTTTACCTGCGCCGGGTTCGCGACGGGCAGGCGGGGCCGGACGGCCCCGGCGGACGCCGGATCGAGACCGGCGAGGCGAGCCTCTTCTGCCCGGCCTGCGGCCTGCCCATCCACGGCTCGGCCGGCGGCCGCTGCCCGGGCTGCGGCGCCGAGCTCTCGCTCGGCCGGCTCCCCCGGATCTCCGAGGCCATCGGCCTGGGCGAGGTCCTGCCGGTAGGCGAGGTGCTGGGCGCCTCCTCCTCGGACTCCTGGGACCGCACGGGCTTCCGGCAGCAGGCGGCCCGGGCGGCCGCCGGGGCGCGCGAGGTCCTGACCCCGCCGGTTCCGCTCCCCCTGCCGGCTCCACTGGCTCCCGTCCCTCCCCTGCCCGTGCCGCGGCTCCCGCCGGACCCCGGGCTCGGCGACCCTCCCGAGCCCCCGGACGCGATCTCGACCGCGGAGACCCGCCAGCGCGACGCGAGCGGCGCCCAGGGGATCTCGCCCGCCGCCGCCGCTTCACCCTCCCTGGAGCTGCCGCCTCCCCCCGCGCGGCCGGCCGGCCTGTGGTCCCGCCTGGCCAGCTTCTTCCGGGGCTCGAAGGCGACCCGCGGCTAGGGAAGAGGTTGCCTGCCGCGCCTGTTGAAGGTCTCGACACCCCCCGCGGCTTGCAGCCTCGGGGGCTCGCCGTTAGGATGAAATGGTGACGGTCTCCCGAGCCGAACCGATAACCCTGCCCGCCTCCGGCCCTGGCTGGCCCCGGATGTCCCGGGTGCTGGGGTATCTTGGCGCCGCCTTCCTCGGCCTGGTGCTCCTGGCCGCCGCCTGGGCCAAGGCGCTCGACCCCCAGGCCTTCGCCCAGCAGATCCACGGCGAGAAGCTCGACTTCCTTCTCCCGGCCGCCAAGATGGCCCTCCTCGCCCTCGGGCTCGAGGCGGGGCTGGGCGCGGCGCTCCTCCTGGGCGTCCGCCGCCTCTGGGTGCTGGTGCCGGCCGTCCTCCTGGTCGCCTTCTTCGTCTTCCTGAACGGGCGCACCTACTGGCTCGCCCTGCACGGCGTGGCGCCCGAAGCGGGGGGCTGCGGCTGCTTCGGCAATCTCGTCGAGCGCTCCCCGGCCGCGGCCTTCTGGCAGGACCTGCTCCTCGTCCCCGCCCTCGCCCTGGCCTTCCTGGGCCGATCCCGAGGCGCCCGAGACGTGGGCGCCCCCCGCGCGCGCACCGCCGCCGCCTTCGGCCTCGCCGTGGCGGCAATGGTCTTCGCCTGGAAATCCCCGGACCTGCCGCTCGACGACCTGGCGACCCGCTTGAAGCCGGGGGCCGAGATCAAGCAGATGTGCGCCGGCGCGGGCACCGACCGGGTCTGCCTCGACACCGCGGTTCCCGACCTCGGCTCCGGCGCCCACCTGGTGGTGATGGCCGACTTAGCCGATCCCGGGTTCCAGAAGGCGGTCCCGGCTCTGAACGCCTACGCCGTGAAGGGCCGGGAGCCGGCGGTCGAGGTGCTCGCCGACGTGACATCCGAGCAGAAGCAGGCCTTCTTCTGGCGCTGGGCGCCCTCCTTTCCCATCGTCGAGACGCCCGGCGCCCTATTGAAGCCGCTCTACCGCCGCCTGCCGCGCTCCTTCGTGGTCCAGGACGGCCGCGTCACCCGTACCTATCCGGGGCTGCCGCCCCTCGCATCCCCTTAAAGCTCACGACGAGGTTCGACGACCATGACGTACAGCCCGATCCGCCGCTTGTCCTTCGCCGCCGCCCTCTTCCTGGGCTCCTTGGGGCTGCCCGCTCTCGCCCAAGGCATGCCCTCGGACGCGGTGCTCAAGAACTTCAAGCCGAATGGCGACTACACCCTGGTGATCGACGGCAAGGAGGTGCCGAACGCCGAGGTCTACTTCTCGGAGCGGGTGCCGGCCTTCCTCGTCATGTGCTCCAAGCTCCCCTCCCCGGTCCTCCTCTCGGTCAGCAGCCAGACGGCCGAGACCCTCCAGCTCATGAAGGTCGCCAAGCAGCCGGACGGGACGATCGATGTCCTGGCGGACGCCGCCCTCGCCCCCCAGGGAGCGATCACGGTGAGCACCGACGGCGCGGTGAGCTTCACGGCCGACCGGCACCCGGTGCAGCTCAAGTCCCGGCCGCCGCTCCTCGGCCTCCACGTGGCGAACGACCTGCGGACCTACTTCCCGCCGATCTACGTCACCGGAGCGAGGAACTACAAGCCCGACGGGCAGGTGATCGCGGCGCTCAAGCGCTCGTCGGCGCCGGTCACCGTGCGGGTCTTCTTCGGTTCCTGGTGCCCACACTGCCAGCACTCGGTGCCGCAGATCCTGCGGGTCGAGGACGAGCTCAAGGGTTCGAAGATCAAGTTCGAGTACTTCGGGCTGCCGAAGACCGGCATGGCGAACGTCCCCGAGGCCAAGAAGTTCGGCATCAACGGGGTGCCGACCGGCATCGTCTTCGTCAAGGGCAAGGAGGCGGGGCGGCTGACCGGCAACGCCTGGTCCTCGCCGGAGACCTCGCTCGCCACCATCCTGACCGGCGCCGGGGTGGCGGCGGCGAGCCGCTAGGCCGCTTTTAACAGATACCGGCCGCAGACAGCGCGGCGAGCGGGTCCACGCCGCCGTTGTGCCAGGAGGCGTCCGGGCTCTGCAGCTCGCCCGGGGCGGCGGTCCGCGAGACCCCGAGCTCCGCCAGGCCGGCGGCGAGCCGCCAAGCTCCCTGTCCGGCGAGGGCCGCTCCCTGGAGCCGGCCCCGCCAGGGAGCGAGGATGCCGGGGAGCCCGCCTAAATCCGCCAAGGGGTGGATGCGGACCGTGCGCAGACCCGGTGAGGGCTGGAAGGCGGGCTCGGGATCGACGATCACCGTGCCCGCGGCGAGCGGCAGGCGAGGTTGAAAGAAACCCCGCATCTCCGCGGTCAGCCGCAGCTGCTGCACGGCCGCGGCCTCCCCGGGTTCCGAGGGGCCCGGGGGCCAGACTTGGGCCAGCTCGGAGAGGGCCGCGGCGAGCCGCACCGCCAGCTCCTCGGCACCCTCCACGGTTCCCTTCGTATAGACCGCCGCGATCGACAGACATCCCCGCTGATCGAAGAGCGCCACGTCCCGCGCCAGTCCCCGCGCGATCGCTTCGAGGTCAGCGCCTGTAGCATCCGCCGCCAGCACCGCCAGGCTGGTCTTGGGGCCGTACCGCACCAGCTTCCCGGGCGCCCGCCGTTCGAGGTCGTCGAGCGCCTCCTCGCCGCCGTAGGCGAGGACCGTTCCCACCCCGGCGAGGACCGGCGCCTCCAGGGCCGGGTCGCCGCCCGGCCAGGCCGCAGCGGCGAGGGCCGCCCCGAGCCGCGGCTCCCGCCGGACGAGGGCGGCGAGGAAGGCGGGCGCGAAGAGCGGCTCGGCCGAGGGGGACTTGAGGAAGACCGGCCGGCCGAGCGCCAGGGCCGGCAGGAGGGGCTGGACGGCGAGCGCCGGCAGGTTCGCGGCGAGGACGGCGAGGACCGGCCCCGCCCCGGGAGAGCGGTCCCGGATGCTCCTCGCGCGCTCGAAGAGCGCCGCCGCCGGCCCCCCTCGCACCCCGCCCAGCACCGCTTCGAGCCCGGCCGCGAGGCCCGCTGGCGAGAGCCGGCAGAGCCGGGCGAGATCGGGGTCGAGCGCGCGCCGCTCGGGCGAGGCGGGGTCGCGGAAGGCAAAGACGGTATCGGACCCGGCGGCGAGGAGGGCGGCCTCGCCGATCGCGGCCAGGGCAGCGCCGCCGCGATCGGCGAGCGCCGCGACGATCTCGGCGAGCGCTTGCGGTGTCAGGGGCGGC
>JAXDLD010000619.1:0-6681 GCA_034666805.1 Acidobacteriota bacterium | reverse complement strand
GGCCCTCCTCTTCACGAACGTGAAGGGCGCCGCTTTTCCCCTCGCTACCAACCTCTTCGGTACCGCCCGCCGGGCGGAGCTGGCCTTCGGCACCCGGCCGCTCCGCCTCGTCCGCCGGCTGGTCGAGCTCGCCCAGACGCTCCTGCCGCCGACCCCGGCCCGGCTCTGGGGCGCCCGCGACCTCGCCCGCGAGGCCCTCCGGCTCGGCACCTCCCGGCGGCGCTCCGGGCCGGTGGCCGAGGTCGTCACGAGCGACGTGCGGCTCGACCGCCTGCCCATCCTCACCACCTGGCCGGAGGACGGCGGCCCCTTCGTCACCTTCCCCCTCGTCTACACCGAGTCGCCGGAAGGCAAGGGGCACAACCTGGGGATGTACCGGCTGCAGGTCCACGATCCGCGGACGACCGGCATGCACTGGCAGATCGGCAAGGGGGGCGGCTTCCACTATGCCGCGGCCGAGGCGCGGGGGGAGGCGCTGCCGGTGACCGTCTTCCTCGGCGGTCCGCCCGCCCTCACCCTGGCGGCGGTGGCGCCGCTCCCCGAGAACGTCCCGGAGCTGCTCCTCGCCTCGCTCCTCGCCGGCGGGCGCCTGCCCCTCGTGACTCCCCGGCCCGGGCTCTCTTCCCATCCGCTCGTGGCCGCGGCCGAATTCGCCTTGATCGGCAAGGTGCCGCCCCGGGTCCGCCGCCCGGAGGGGCCCTTCGGCGATCACTACGGCTACTACTCGCTCACCCACGACTACCCGGTCTTCGAGATCGAGCGCCTGGCCCATCGCCGGGACGCGATCTACCCCGCGACCGTCGTGGGCAAGCCGCGGCAGGAGGACTTCTACATCGGCGATCTTCTCCAGGAGCTGCTCTCGCCCCTCTTCCCCCTCGTCATGCCGGGGGTCCAGGCCCTGTGGTCCTACGGCGAGACCGGCTACCACTCGCTCGCCGCCGCGGTGGTGGCGGAGCGCTACAAGCGGGAGGCCATGGCCTCGGCCTTCCGCATCCTGGGGGAGGGGCAGCTCTCGCTCACCAAGTTCCTCCTGGTGACCGACCGGCCGGTGGACCTCCAGGACTTCCGCGCCACCCTCACCCACCTCCTCGCCCGCACCCACCCCGAGACCGACCTCTACGTCTTCGGCAACCTCGCCATGGACACCCTGGACTACACCGGCCCCCGGATCAACGAGGGCTCGAAAGGGGTCTGGCTCGGCCTGGGCGACCCGGTGCGCGATCTCCCCGGGGAATTCCAGGCGGCGGAGCTGCCGCGGGGTCTCACCGAGGCGCGGGTCTTCTCCCCCGGCTGCCTCGTCCTCGGCGGCCCTCCGTATGCCGAAGACCCCGGAGCCGCCGCCCGCTTCGCCGCCCACCCGGCCTTCACCGGCTGGCCCCTCCTGGTCCTCACCGACGAGCCCCGGCGCGCCGCCGCCTCAGCCATCAACTTCCTCTGGACCACCTTCACCCGCTTCGAGCCCGCCGCCGACCTCCACGCCGCGGGCAAGGAGGTCGTCCGCAACCAGATCTCCTACCGGCCGCCGATCCTGATCGACGCCCGGGTCAAACCCGGCTTCCCCGGCGAGCTCCACTGTGACGAGGCGACCGCCGCGACGGTGACGCGGCGGTGGAAGGAGTACTTTCCGGATGGCGAGGTGGAGATGGGGGACTCGGAGGCAGGGCACCTGGACCGGGGGTAGGCCGAGCCAAGGCTTACCGAGGAGTGAAAAGCTCCTGGAACGAGGTCAAGGTTTCAGGCTCGGCCCGGAGCTCCAATGCCAGTCTTCTTCCTTCAAGGAGTACCTGCTCACGCCTTGGCTCATTTCCCATCCTCCCGTAGAGGGTGGCTAGGTCAACGGACACATACGCGATATCTGTTGCCAGCTTCATGGCGGAGAACTCTTGACGAACTCGCAGTAGAGTAGCTTCGGCCAGATTGAAAGAACCCATCTCGGACAACAGATTTCCCTCCTGCCAATCCATCCGGACCAGGAGAGCACGAGGGGCACCCCCCTGGAGATGACGTGCGGCAGAGTGGAGGATCAGTGCCATTTGGGCCTGGCCGACCTTGAGGTAGGACTCGGCCTGGTTGCGCTGGGCAACGAGCACCAACTCCGGATCCATGAGGGGATCCAGGAGAGAAATCGCGCGGTTTAGGAGCTGAATCGAGCGATCTGGCTGCCCTTCGTGATGAGCCGCGGCGGCTCGCAAGATCAGGCCACTGGCAAGAGCCGAGGCCTCTCTCAGATTTTCATGAATGTCCAGCGCTTCGTCCAACATCTCGGCCGCGCTTGCGAAGTCCCTCTGAGCCATTCGAAGAGAGGCCGTCTGCTCGAGCAGCCGAGCTCGCAACTCCGAATCTCCAGTTCCTGACTTGCGGTGTCGTTCCGCCAGATCCATGGCATCTCTGGACTCCACCAGCCGACCAAACACCCGCAAGGCATTTCCGAGCTGCCCCCAGGCAAGGGCCTGCAGATCGGCAAGGCGCGCCTGGCTGCCTGCTGTAGCCGCCGTGCAGGACTCGGCGGTAAGGCGTGCCATCAGTGCCCAGTGCAGCATCTCGTCCGGATCCGCGTAGCGCTTGCTATGGCTTCGGAGGACGAGCCACTTGGTCAGAAAGGGAAGGGCCACGCGGTTCCGGTGGTTCTCGTAGGGCACGGGAGACAACTCGGCCAGTAGGACGCCTGGAGGCTCCTGGACAGGTCTACCGTTCGCAAGGAACAGCGACATCAATTTCTCTGCCCGGTCGATGACCTTATCGTAATCGAACATCCCGTATCCACTAACTCCAGGTCCACGATACACCCTCTCTACTCCTGGGCCTCTCCGGATCTGGAGTAAACTCCGTGCCGTCAAGGCGAAGAGAGAGGAGAGGCATGGCGGAGCCCCAGCCACGAACAGCGGACCGGCGCTCCCCGGCAGCCGGGGCCATTGGGCGGCGCATGTTGAATCCCCTTCTCCTGCGCGGGTTCTTCCTCGCCAAGCTGCCGCTCGCCCTCTTCGCGGGGCTGCGGGTCCGCGAGCTCGACGAGCACCGGTGCGCCACGAGCGTCCCCTACGGCTGGCGGACCACCAACCCCTTCCGCTCGACCTACTTCGCGGCCTTGAGCATGGCGGCCGAGCTGTCGACCGGGGCGCTCGCCCTCCTCGCGACCGAGCTCGCCGGGGCGCCGGTCGCCCTGCTCATCGTCAACCTGACGGCGAGCTTCGGGAAGAAGGCGACCGCGCTCACCACCTTCACCTGCGAGGACGGAGCGCAGGCGTTCGACGCCGTCGCCGCGACCGTCGCCACGGGAGAGCCGGCGACCGCCACCCTGGCGACCGTCGGCCGGATGCCGGACGGCACCGAGGTCGCCCGCTTCACCTTCACCTGGTCGTTCAAGCGGCGGAGCCGCTGATCTGGTGCGCATCGCCCTCGCCCAACTCGCCTCCAGCCCCGACCGGGAGGCCAACCTCGCTAAGGTCGTGGGCGCCATGGAAGAGGCGAAACGCGCCGGCGCCGACCTCGTGGCCTTCCCCGAGGTGGTCCTCGACCGCTTCTTTCCGGTCCGCCCGGGCGACCAGGCAGCCTTCAAGCTCGCCGAGCCGATCCCCGGACCCGTCTCCGACCGGATCGCCGGCCTGGCCCGCGAGCTCGCGCTCGTCACCGTCTTCAACCTCTACGAGGTCGACGCCCTCGGGCGGCGGTTCGACAGCTCCCCGGTCTTCGACGCCGACGGGCGGCTCCTGGGCGTCACCCGGATGCTCCACATCACCGACTACGAGGGGTTCCACGAGCAGAGCTACTACCACCCTGGCGATCACGGCATGCCGGTCTACAACACCCGGGCCGGGCGGATCGGGGTCGCCATCTGCTACGACCGGCACTTCCCGGAGGTGATGCGGACCCTGGGGGTCCAGGGGGCCGAGCTGGTGGTGATCCCCCAGGCGGGGACGGTGGGCGAGTGGCCGGAGGGGATGTACGAGGCCGAGGCGCGGACGGCGGCTTTCCAGAACGGCTACTTCACCGCTCTCTGCAACCGGGTGGGAGAGGAGGGGACCCTGACCTTCGCCGGGGAGTCCTTCGTGGTCGATCCGGAGGGCCGGATCCTGGCGCGGGGCAAGAGCCTGGCCGAGGATCTCGTGCTCTGCGATGTAGACCTCAGCCTCTGTAACGAGTCAACCGCGCGCCGGCTCTTTTTCCGGCACCGCCGGCCGGAGATCTATCGTCACTGGCCGAGCTAAGGACAGCGCCTCCGTTCAGTGCACCGGCTCGTGCTGGAGGCGTTGGAGCTGGGACGCAACCGCGCGAAACAGTGACACGCTCGCCTGCTGCGCCACTACGGCCTCTTGTAGCATCAGAACCGCCGCGATCGCCTCACGGTGGATGCCAAGGGCCTGAAAGGTGCGGACCATCTCTTCGACGAGCTCGTGCATCTCCGCCGTCCGCCCCTGTCCGAGCCATACCCCGGCAAGGTCGAGCGAGGCGACTGCAAGGTGGTACGGCATCTCGTGAGCACGGAAGCCGTCGCGTACCTCCTGGAAGGCGGCCTCCGCTCGAGCGAGATTCCCCAGGCCGGCGTTGATCTTGCCTTCCACCCAGCGCAGCTTGAGGAAGTTAAGCTCGTCCGCATACTCGTAATAGAGACGTCGGCCGGCCCGCAAAAGGCGTTCGCCTTCCGCGAAGCGGTCGAGCTTCACAGTAAAGTCGATGAGGTTATGCACCGCCGCCAGGACCAGCGCGGGGTCCCGACGGAGGTCGAGAAGGTTGAGACCGGAGCTAATCAGGCGAAGGGCTTCCTCCGGCTGGTTGCCGAAGCCGATCGAAACGCCCTTGCTGACCAGGGCTCTCCCTGCGAGGTGGCGTTCGCCATGCGCCCAGTAGATCTCGAAGACGCGGTCGAGTAATGCGAGAGCCTGGTCGAAGCGCCGCTGGTCTGTATAAAGCGAAGCTGTGAGGTCGAAGAGCCGAGCGAGGAGCAAGGGATCGCCGGAGCCTTCGTCAGCACACGCCAGGGAGCGCTCGAGGGCGACTTCTGCTCCCATCAGATTGTTGGCAACACGGCGGGCGTTGCCCAACTCGGCCCAGGCCCGCGCACGGAGGTCCGAGACGGCCGCTGCCGAGGAGGCGCGCGAGTCGAGCCGTTCGGCCACGCCGACCGCCAGGGCGGCGAGGAACACCATCCCCTCCGGATCCTGGTGCCGCAGCTCGCGGCTGGCCGAGAGGAGCGCCTCACAGCCTTCTGGACCCCTCAAACCGGAGGCGATGTGGGGCGCCACGCCGATCGGCCCTTCCTTAACTTTGGCAGACGAGATCTGCGGAAGACTAGATTCGGCTTGCTCCCGCTCGACCGGCTGCCGGCGAGCCTGGTTGATGGCGCGGAAGATAGGAAAGTCGTACTCCGCCCCGTTCCCCTCCGGCTCGGAGCGGCCAGGGAAGAAAAGCGACTGCGCCGAGGACTCCATCACCTGCCGGCATCCAGAGCATCCACCCAGCAGATGGGCGACGACGAGCTTGATCTCTCCGATCGGCAGGGCTCCGCGCAGGAACGCCTCAAGGGCGGCAGGGGCCGGATGATCCTCCACGTCGTCTCCTCCCATCAAGGACAAAAAATCTAAGTGTCCATTTTCGCACACAATGAGGCTTGTGTCTCCTGTATGTAATCCGGGAGCACTACCGCTCACTCCTCGGAACACCTCATGGAGGAGCCTCTAATTGCTGCGGATCGTGACCTCTGAGGTGCCGTTGTGTACGGAGGCGACGGAGCTGCCGTTGGGGTCGATCGCGCTCCCCACCCGGCCAAAGATGCTCACCAGGTGGTTCCATGCCTGGCCGAGCAGGCTGGCGGCCGACTGGGCCTGGGTGGCTTGCGGGCGCGAGGGGTGGCGGGTGCCTGCCCAGGTGGGTCGAGGGGCCAGCGACAACACGGCGGCCAGGGTCAGCACGAGGCTGATGCGGTAGAGGGTCGTCCGAGACATCGAAAATCCTCCCAATCCCCGTGAGCCGTTCGGAGACCTTCATGGCCCCGCGCCCGCGAGGGCAAGCGATCGCTCTCAACTCTATAGGTGCGCCAGGACCGGAAAAAGGTCCCAAGCTCGTAGTAGAGGGTAACTCATTGTCGTCCCGAGGTGCGATCTACGACGATTTTACCAGGGGATCAGGCGGCGGTCGCGGAAGAAGCCGCCGGTCGGGCCGCCGTCGGGGAGGGTGGCGAGCCAGGCGGCGGTCTCCGCCCCCTTCTCGACCGGGACCGTGGCGTTCGGCCCCCCCATGTCCGTCTTGACCCAGCCCGGGCACATGGCGTTGACGAGGATGTTGGTACCGCGCAGCTCGTCGGCGAAGATGCGGGTGAGCGCGTTCAAGGCCCCCTTCGAGACCCGGTAGGCGGAGTAGCCGCCGGACATCTCCGACATCGCCCCCAGCCCCGAGGAGACGTTGACGATCCGGCCGTAGCCATGCTGCCGCATCAGGGGGATGAGGACCTGGGAGAGGCGCCAGGCCCCCAGGAGGTTGGTCTCCAGGGTGTCGCGGACGACCTGCATCGGCACGTCCAGGCCGCCGCGTTTCTGATCGAGGAAGACACCGGCGTTGTTGACCAGGATGTCCGTCCCGTGCAGCTCGTCCTTCAAGTAGGCCGCGAGGCTCCGGACGCTCGCCTCGTCGTTGACGTCGAGCGGGTGGAAGAGGACCTCCAGGCCCTGGCCCACCAGCTCCTCGGCC
>JAXDLD010000618.1:0-9715 GCA_034666805.1 Acidobacteriota bacterium | reverse complement strand
TCTTCAGCAACAGCGGCGCCACGGCCTATTCGAGCACCAAGGCGGCCCAGGTCGCCTTGACCCAGATGCTGGCGCTCGAGCTCGCCAAGGACAAGATCCGGGTCAACGTCATCTGCCCCGGAGCGGTCGAGACCGAAATCGAGGAGAGCACCGAGCGGCGCGACCTGGAGAAGGCCGCGGAGCCGGTCGAGTTCCCCCGCGGCAGCATCCCCCTGACCGATGGCAAGCCCGCCTCCGCCGATCAGGTGGCCCGGCTCGTCCTCTTCCTCGCCTCCGACGACTCCAGCCACATCACCGGCACCCCGGTGTGGATCGACGGCGGCGGATCGCTGCTCAAGGGCTGAAGGCTAGAACTTGGGGATCGCCCCCAGGAGGTACTTGATGTTGTCGTCGTTCCAGCGGATGCCGCCGCCGATGAAGAGCGAGCTCCTCTCCAGCGGATCGTCGTAGCCGCCGAGGAGATAGAGGTTCTGGTTGAACTGCCAGCGGGTCGTGAAGCGCAGGTGCGCCCGCTGGTTGTCCGGGCGATTGAAGCCGAAGGCGTCGACCTTGAACTGGAAGTTGTGCCGCCACGGATACTCGGCCGATACCCCGCCCGTGCCTTCGACCAGGCCCGCCCAGAGCCGCAGGTCGGAAGGCGCGCGGTAGCCGAAGAGCGCGGTGATCACCTTGGCGTCCTCGGTCGACACGTTGCGGATCGTCTCCGTCTGCTGGCTGCCGTCGGGGAGCGTCGTCGTGATCACCTGGGTCTTGGTCTTCGTCGAACCCTCCGGGGTGCTGCTGATCCCCGCCCGGTAGAGCCGCCGGCCGCTCTGCGGATCGATGTCCAAGAAAAAGTTGCTCTGCGAGTCCTTCTTCAAGGCGTAGGAATTCAAGTCGAGGTCGAAGCGGAACTTCTGGAGCGCCCCCAAGGTGTTGCTCACCGTGTCGACGCCGCCCTTGATGCTGTCCAAGGTCGAGACCACCTTGTTGTAGGCCTCGTCCTTGTTGACCAGCTTGCCCACCGTGCCCTCGCCCGAGGCGATGGTGCCCGAGATCTTGTTCAGGTTGTCGACCGAGGTCTGGAGGCGGGAGGTGAGCTCGCGGACGTTCGAGAGGCTCCCCCGGACGTCGCCCCGGTTGTCGTCGATCAGCCGGGAGATCTGGCCGACCGTGCGCTCCATCTCGGAGGCCAGGCGGGGCAGCTCGTGGGCCAGGGCCGCGGAGACCTGGTTGAAGTTGGCCATGCTGGCGGAGACGTTCGCCCGGTTCTCCGCCACCAGGGCGCCGATCTCGTTCGAGGTCGCGTCCAGGCTGTCGAACAGGCGCGCGATGCCGCCGCCCCCCGGGCCGGCGTTCAACTGGCCGGTGATCCCCTGGAGCGATTCACCGATCTTGTCGATCTTGGCGATCGCCTGGTCGAAGGAGACCGGCGACTCGCCGCGGAGGACGACACCGTCGGGGAGCAGCCGCGCCGTTTGCGGGCCGGGGACGAGCTCGACGTACTTGTCGCCCAGGAGGCCCAGGTTCGAGATCCGCGCCACGGTCCCCTCGGTCAGGTGGACCGGCTTCTCGAGCACCATGGTGACCTTCGCCTGCTGGCCCGCCAGATTGATCCCGTCGACCCGCCCGATCCGCACCCCGGCGACCCGCACCGCCGCCTTGTCGTCCAGGCCGGCGACGGTATCGAAGATCGCGTCGATCCGCCGCCCGCTCTGGTGAAAGGGGTTGATGTCCTCGATTTTCCAGATCAGGACCGCCAGGACGATCAGGCAGATGGTGGCGAAGATCCCGACCTTGACCGCTTGTGACATTTCCGCTCCTGCGCCGCCTGCTGGCGCCTATCGGTTGACTGCTGCCTTGGTGTCCCCGTCCGTGATCGGGCCGTGGGCCTGACCGTTTAGGAACTGCTGGACCCGTGGATCGGGGAGCTGCCGGAACTCGTCCGGCGGGGCGTCGGCGATGATTTTACCCTTGTACAGCATGGCGATCCGGTCGCCGATCTGGAAGGCGCCCTCCATGTCGTGGGTGATCGTCACCGTCGTCGTCTTCAACTGGTCGTTGAGCTCCTTGATGACCTCGTTGATCTGCGCCGTGGTGATCGGATCGAGACCCGTCGTCGGCTCGTCGAAGAGGAGGATCTCCGGCTGCTGGGCGATGGCGCGAGCGAAGCCGACCCGCCGCCGCATGCCGCCCGAAAGCTCCGAGGGCGCGCGGTCCATCACCCCCTCGAGCTGCACGATGGCGAGGCACTCCTCGACCCGCGCCCGGATCTCCGCCGGGCTCTTCCTGGTCAGCCGCTTCAGCGGGAAGCCGACGTTCTCCCCCACGGTCATCGAGTCGAAGAGGGCGCCCTCCTGGAAGGCCATGCCGAAGCGGCGCCGGAACTCGGTGATCTCCCGGTTGCCGAGGCTCTCGATCGCCACCCCGTCGACGACGACGGTCCCGGCGTCGGGCTTCAAGAGGCCGATGATGTGCTTTAAAAGCACGCTCTTGCCCGTCCCCGAGCCGCCGATGATGACGACCGACTCGCCCGCCTGGATGTCGAGGTCGAGGCCGTCGAGCACCACCTTGGGGCCGAACGCCTTCTTCAGGCCGCGCAGGCTGATCTTCGCCTGTCTATCCTTGGGATCGGGTGCGGGCATGGCGGTCAGAAGAGCAGCCGGGAGAGGAAGAAGTCGGCGATCAGGATGGCGACCGAACCGAGGACGACGGCGCTCGTCGTCGACTTGCCCACCCCCTCGGCGCCGCCGGTCGTGTAGAAGCCCTGCTGGCAGCCGACGGTCGAGAGGAGGAAGCCGAAGACCGCCGCCTTGATCAGGCCGGCGGCGACGTCGTGCACCTCCATGAAGCGGTAGGTGTTCTCCATGTAGGAGACCGGATTGGCGCCCATGAGGACGACCGACACCAGATAGCCGCCGAAGATGCCGACGCCGTCGGCCATGATGACGAGGAGAGGCATCATGATCGTCGTCGCCCACACCCGCGGCACCACCAGGTAGTGGATGGGATCGGTCGCCATGACCTCCAGGGCGTCGATCTGCTCGGTCACCCGCATGGTGCCGAGCTCCGCCCCCATGGCCGAGCCGACCCGGCCGGCGACGATGAGCGAGGAGAGGACCGACGACAGCTCGCGCACCATGGAGAGGGCGACGAGCGAGCCGACGAAGTTCTCGGCGTTGAAACGGCGGAGCGTCGTAAAAGTCTCGAGCGCCATGACCATGCCGGTGAACATGGCGGTCAGGAAGACGACCGGAATGGAATCGAAGCCCACCCGCACCATCTGGCGCAGCAGCTCGCGCAGGTCGTAGGGGGGCCGCGGGGTCCAGGCGAAGAGCCGGCCGAGCATCAGGAAGAAGCGGCCGATCTGGAGGAAGAAGCCCTCGACCGGCCGCGGCAGGACGCGCGCGGGCCGCGGCGCCGGCTGTATCGGCTGCGCGGGGGCGGCGCCGACGGCAGGATTCGGTATCGAGCTCACGACCTTAGGACCCCTCCCTTCACCTTTCCATCTTCCCCTAGTAGCTGTCCCATGAACAATGCAGGGGTGAAGCTTCTCGTCTTATAGCACGAAGGAGGGGCAAACACTCCCTACTCTAGCGCGAAAAGCGGGTTGCCATCTCCTCCGCCCGTCCGCCGCGCAGGTAGCGGCGGGGGAGGCGCAGGCCGAGGTGGCAGAGGATCTCCCACGAGATGGTGCCGGCGAGGCGGGCGAGCTCGGCGGCGGGGATCTCCTCCGTCCCCTGGCGGCCGAGGAGGACGACCTCCTCCCCCACCTCGCCGCCGGTCTCGGTGACGTCCAGGAGGATCATGTCCATGGTCACCGAGCCGGCGATCGGTACCCGGCGGCCGCGGAGGAGCGCCTCGGCCTTCCCCGTCAGCCGCCAGGCGTAGCCGTCGGCATAGCCCACGGGGACGATGGCGATCCGGCTCCGCCGCCGGGTGACCGTGCGCCCGCCGTAGGAGAGAGGGGTGCCGGCCGGCACCTCCCGCACCTGGACGATGCGGGCGACGACCGACATCACCGGGGTGAGCTCCTCCTCCCGCCCCACCGGGTCGATGCCGTAGAGAGCGATCCCCAACCGGGCGAGGGTGAAGCGGCTTTCGGGGTGATGGAGGGCGGCGGCGCTGTTCGCCATGTGGATCTCGATCTCGCCCCGCTCCGTTTCGGAGAGGAGCTCGAGGACGGCCCGGAAGCGGGCCTCCTGGCCGGCGTTGCGCGGGCTCTCTAAGTCGTCGGCCTCGGCGAAGTGGGAGAGGAGACCGGCGAGACGCAGGCCGGGATGGGCGCGGAGGGCCGCCAGGGCCTCGGGCACCTCGTCCAGGGCGACCCCCAGCCGGCTCATGCCGGTGTCGACCTTGAGGTGGATGGGCTGCGGCTCGCCGAGGGTGGGGGCCCACTCGCGCCAGAGGCCGAGCTCCAAGAGCGAGGAGACCGTGGGGGTGAGCCGGTAGTGCCGGTAGAGGCTGATCTTGGCCGGCCGCGCCGTGCCGAGGACGAGGATGGGGAGCCGGATGCCCGCCCGCCGCAGCTCGGCCCCCTCCTCGAGGAGCGCCACCCCCAGCCAGTCGACCCCCTCCGCCTCCAGGGCCCGCGACACCCCCACGGCACCGTGCCCGTAGCCGTCCGCCTTGACGACGGCGAGCACGTGCATCCCCGGCGCTTGCCGCCTTATCGCGCGAAGGTTCCCGGTCAGGGCGTCCAGGTCGACGTCGACCCAGGCCGGCCGCAGGGCGGCGGCGAGGTCGTCGACCGCTTCAGAAGGGGGGCGCGGATTCATCGGAACGGCCATGCCGGTCGAGGCTCTTGAAGCTCGTGGTTTCGCCCAGGAAGACCAGCTCGACCACCCCGGTCTCGCCGTTCCTGTGCTTGGCGATGATCAGCTCCGCCAGCCCCTTGTTGTCCTCCGTGTCGTGGTTGTAGACCTCGTCCCTATAGATGAAGGCGACCATGTCGGCGTCCTGCTCTATGCTGCCGCTTTCCCTTAGATCCGCAAGTTGCGGTCGATGATCACTCCCCCGTCGTTCCGGCTGGCGGGAGAGCTGGGAGAGGGCGATGACGGGGACTTCGAGCTCCTTGGCGAGCTGCTTCAGACCCCGGCTGATGGCGGCGATCTCCAGGTTGCGGTTCTCGTAGCGCCCGCCCGCCTGCATGAGCTGGAGGTAGTCGAGGATGACGAGAGCGAGCCCGCGCTCGGATTTAAGGCGCCGGCACTTCGAGGCGACCTCCAGGAGCGTGGGGTTGGGCGAGTCGTCGATGAAGAGCGGCGCGTCCGAGGTGTTGCGGACGGTCTGGACGACGCTGCTCCACTGCTTCTGTGACAGCGCTCCCGCGCGCAAGCGGCTGAAGGGGATGCTGGCCTCCGAGCAGAGGACGCGGAGCGCCAGCTCCTGCTGGCTCATCTCCAGCGAGAAGACCCCCACCGCGCGCTTCTCGCGGATCGCCACGTTCTGGGCGATGTTGAGGGCGAAGCTGGTCTTCCCCATGCCCGGTCGGCCGGCGATGATGATCAGGTTCCCCCGGTTGAGGCCGTGGGTGATGCGGTCGAGATCGGTGAATCCGGAAGGCACCCCGGTGAGGGTCGCCCCGGGGCGCTCCTCGAGCTCCTCTAAGGTGTCGTGGAGGACCGTCGCGAGCTGGGTGAAGCCGCGCTGGACCGCCTCCTCCCCCAGCCCGAGGATCTCCTGCTCGGCGTGGGCGAGGGCCGACTGGGCCTCCAGGCCGCCGTCCAGGCAGTCGCGGATGATCCGGCCAGAGGCGGCGATGAGCCGCCGGCGGATCGAGCGCTCCTTGACGATCTCGACATAGGCGTCGACCCGCCCGAGGTCGGGCAGGTCGAGGTCGAGGCTCGCCAGGTAGGCGATGCCGCCGATCCCCTCGAACCGACTCTGCTGCTCGAGCTTGGCCTGAAGGGTGCGGATGTCGATCCCCACCCGCTCCTCCTGGAGCTGGACCATGGCCCCATAGAGCGTCTGGTGGCGCTCCAGATAGAAGTCCTCCGCCTTGAGCCGCCCGGTGATCGTGGGCAGGATCTGCGGATCGAGGAGCACCGCGCCGAGTACGGCGCGCTCCGACTCCTCGCTGTGCGGGAGGGTCTTCTGCTGGGGGAGGGTTTCGAGCATCGTTGGCGATCGGAGAGGCGACGGTCATTGTCCCTTATGGGGAGGGTAGGGGGCAAGCGGGCTCCGAGGCTGAGGGCCCGCTTAGCCCCCTACCGGCACCCTGGTATGTAGAGGCTCCGAGAAGCCGATGGAACGCGGACCCGGTCCGCCTACGTCGAAAACGGCTGTCTTTATCAACCGAAGGAGGAGACCCGTGAGGAAGAGCCGAATCTCAAAGCTCGCGTCCGTTCTGTCGTTCTGTCTGCTCACCCTGGCCGGGAGCGCCGCTTCGGCGGCGAACCTGACCAGCCATGGCGGCCCTGTGATCACCTCGGTCCATGTGGTCTTCATTTTCTGGGGGCCCACCTTCAACAACGCCTCCTCCGCCGACCACACCTACGCCACGACCCTCCAGACCTTCCGCAACCAGCTGGGCACGACCGGCTGGTACGGCACCCTCACGCAGTACTGCGGGAGCAGCGGCTGCATCCGGCTCTCGAACCTCGGCGGGGGTGCCCCGGACCTGTTCGACACCTCGCCGCCGCCGACCAACGTCACCGATACCGCTGTCCGCAACGAGGTCAACAAGTACCTCGTGACCCATACCAAGGACAACAACACGATCTACATGGTGTTCATACCGAGCACGTGTTATTCGTCGAGCGGTAGTTCCACCTCGTGTGGGGGACCCTCCTTCGCCTACTGCTCCTATCACTCCTGGGTCGGCAGCGGCACCACCGCCACCAAGTACACCATCCAGCCTTATCCGAGTTGCAGCGGCTGCCAGGTCCCCGGCTTGACGGCGGTGCAGGACCAGGAGATCCTCGTCGCGCGCGAGATCGCCGACACCGTGACCGACCCGACCAGGAGCACCTGGCAGGACAGCAGCGGCAACGAGATCGCCGACAAGTGCACCCTCACTTACCTCTCCGGCGGCTTTGCCTACCCGTACCTCTGGTCGAACGCGACAGGCTCCTGCGTCCAGTAGTGAGGCCGTGCCTCTCGCCGCCGCCCGGGGCACGAGGTTCTCCAGGCCGGCGGCGTGCAGCGTCCCGCCGTTGACCCAGGACCCGGCCCGCGTAAAGTCTCGCAAAAGATTGTTTTACCCATAGAAGGAGGAGATAGTGATGAAGAGCAACCGTTGGAAGCTCGCGTCGGTGCTGTCGTGCGGTCTGTTGGCCTTAGCCGCGAACGCTGCAAACGCGCAGACGAATCACGGCGGACCGGTGATCGTCTCCGCCAAGGTGGTGTTCCTCTTCTGGGGACCGAGCTTCAGCAACGCCGCCTCCGCCGATCACACCTACGCCACGACCCTCCAGGCCTACCGCAACCAGTTGGGCACGTCCGCCTTCTACAACGGCCTCACCCGGTACTGCGGCAGCAACGGGTGCGTCCAGCTCTCGAACCTCGGCTCGGGGACCGCGGACTGGTTCGACACCTCGACGCCGCCGACCAACGTCACCGACGCGATTGTCCGGTCCAAGGTCAATGCCTATCTGGCGAGCCATACCTTCAACGCCAGCGCGATCTACCAGGTCGTCCTCCCGAGCACCTCGTTCTCCTCGAGCGGCTCGAGCACTTCGTGCGGCGGACCGGGCCTCGCCTACTGTGCCTACCACTCCTGGATCGGCAGCGGCGTCAACGCCACCAAGTACACCGTCCAGCCCTATCCGAGCTGCAGCGGCTGCACGGTCTCGGGCTGGTCGAACGTCCAGAACCAGGAGCACTTCATCGCGCAAGAGACGGCCAATACCGTGACCGACCCGACGGGGACCACCTGGTTCGACCCCGAGGTCGCCGACAAGTGCGCCTGGTCGCCCACTCCCTACCTCAGCGGCGGTTACGCTTACCAGTACCTGTGGTCGCCCGGGTCGAACTCCTGCGTCCGGACGAGATGAGGAGCGCCGCTCCGCGTGCGTCGAGAACCCCGGCTCCTGCCGGGGTCCTTTTTTGCTCGCCAGGGAGCCCTACTCGACCTTCACCACCGTCGCGGTGACCTTTGCCCCCTCCACCTTGACCACCAGGTAGTTGTGATACCCGCCCGTCGCCGGGGTCGCCTTGCCGGTCAGGGGCGCGCCCGCGCCGCCGCTGATCACGTAGGCCGGCTTCGTCCCCGCCGGGTCATGGCGCTCGAAGGGGCCGGTGCCGTAGGGGTTCTTCTTGTCGTGGAAGTAGAAGAGATGCTGGTGGGCGGCGAAGACGAAGGAGACGTACGGGTACTTCTTGTCCTCCAGGATCTTCTTGAGCGGGTCCCGGCTCGCCTTATCGAGCTGGTTCTTGGGATTGACCGGGCTCGCCTCGACCGGCCGGTGCAGGACGATGAAGACGTGGGCGACGCCCTTGTCGGCGCAGAGCTCGGCGAGGGTCGCCTCAAGGGCGGCGAGCTGATCGGGCCCGATGTAGCCGTTGTACTTGCACTTGGGGAGCTTGACGCCCTTCCCCAGGACGTCGTCCGTGTTGACCGTCACGAAGGCCGAGTTGCCGTAGAGGAAAACACCGAAGGGCTGGCCCATGTAGGTCGACCAGAAGCGCAGCAGGTTGCCGCTCGGATCGGGCTCGTCGATCGCCTTCGGGCAGCCCTGGGGATCGGCCTTCAGATTGAGCTCGTGATTGCCGGGCGCCGAGAAGACCGGCACCCCAGCCCCCTTCACGATTCCCAGGAACTCCTCGTACTGCCCCTTCATCTTCGCCTCGTCCTCGGGATGCTTGCCGGAGATGGTGTCGCCAGCCCAGAGCACGAAGGCCGGAGCGCCCGCCCCCGTCATCCCATGGATAGCCTGGGCGATCGTCGTCAGCGTCGCCGGCTGCGGGTCGCCGCTCTTGGCGGGCCGGTTGTCCCCGGCGACGACGAAGACGAACGAGGCCGCCTCCGTCGGCGCCAGGGTCCCCGTGCCGGGGAGCGGCGCGAGCTCGGGGAAGCCGGCAGGGACGGCAGCCGTGCCGGCGGCCGGGAGGGCGAGGGAGAGGCAGCAGAGGACCAGCGCGCGCTTGGTACCGAGCATCAGAACCTCCTCAAAAGGATGGCGACATCCTATCTCCCCCACCCTGCCGTAAGATACCGGCCCATGACCTCCCCGATCGCCATCACCGACTACGGGACCGTCCGCGAGTTGCGGCTCGACCGGCCGCCCGCCAACGCCCTGGCTCCGGACCTCATCGCCGCGCTGCGGGAGGCGGTGGAAACCGCCCCGGGGGCGGGAGCGCGCGCGATCGTCCTCTCGGGCAAGCCCGGCAGGTTCTCGGGCGGCCTCGACGTGCCGCTCCTCCTGACCCTCGACCGGGCCGCTTTAGCGGAGGTCTGGCGCGACCTCTACGGGCTCCTCCGCGCCCTCGCCGCCTCGCCCATCCCCATCGCCGCGGCGCTCACCGGCCACGCGCCGGCCGGCGGGACCGTGCTCGCCCTCTACTGTGACTGGCGGGTGATGGCGGAAGGGGAATGGAGGGTCGGCTTGAACGAGGTGCAGGTCGGCCTCGCCCTGCCGCCGGTCATCTTCGCCGCCTTGAAACGCCAGGTCGGCCCCCGCCAGGCCGAGCGGCTGGCGACCGCCGGGCTCCTCCTCTCCCCCGAGGAGGCGGAGCGGGCCGGCCTCGTCGACGAGCTGGCCCCGGCCGAGCGGGTCGTGGAGCGGGCCGTCGA
>JAXDLD010000617.1:0-5104 GCA_034666805.1 Acidobacteriota bacterium | reverse complement strand
CTCTTTTGATCGCCGCGCTCTTCACCTCGGCCTTGAACGCCCAGGGTGAGGAGAAGTCGGCGGACCGGTCGAGACTGATCTCCCTCAACTCCCATGTCATCGACACCAGCGCGCCGCCAGCGAACATCCCCGAGCACCTGGTCGCCCGCTCGGCCGCCGTAACCGGAGCCACCGACGAGTACATGCTGGTCAAGTTCCCAGGGCCTGTTTCCGCCCAACAGATCGCGGCGCTCAAGGCGAGCGGAGCCCGGATCTATACCTATCTCCCCTACTACACCTACCTGGTGAAGATGCAGGCCGGCCAGGGCAAGGCTCTCCACGACCTGAAAGCTGCCGCCGGTGCCTCCTGGACCGGGCCCTACCACCCCTACTACAAGATCTCGAAGCACGCCGCCGCGGTTTCCGCGACGCCCGCCGACGACAAGATCGCCGGCAACTTCCAGAGCGTCATGGTCGACGTCTTCCCCGACGCCGATCTCCAGAAGGTCGTCTCTCAAATCAAGGAGCTTGGAGTCCGGGGGGTCGTGGGCTCGAAGCCGGGCTCCTTCTTCTCCCGCGTCCGCATCCTGCTCTCGCCGCGGGAGATCGTCCGCTTCCGCGAAGAGCTGGCGCAGATCCCCGAGGTCTTCTGGCTCGACCTGGAGCCGCGCCGGGAGCTCTTGAACGACACTACCATCTGGGTCGGCCAGTCCGGGCTCTCCGCCGGCCAGACCACCCCGGTCTTCACCCACGGCATCTTCGGCGAGGGGCAGACGGTCGCCATCATCGACACCGGGATCGACGCCGACATGTGCTTCTTCCGCGATACGACCAAGGGCCTGCCGCCGACCAACGCCTGCAACGGCGGCACCGTCGTCGACAATACACAGAGAAAGATTGTCGCCGTCGACTTCCTGACCTCTTCGGAGTGCAGCGGCGGCATCGCGGCCACCGAGTGGGACACCCAGAACCACGGCACCCACGTGGCCGGCACCGTGGCCGGCGACAACTTCGCCAACCTCCTCACCCACAACACCGCGGACGGCATGGCCCCGGGCGCCAAGCTGGTCATCCAGGACGCCGGCTTCCTGACCGACAACTGCGGCGACCTGCCGGGCATCGGCTGCCCGGTGGTCGACCTGAAGCCCATCTTCCTCCAGGCCTACACCCAGGGCGCCCGCCTGCACACCAACTCCTGGGGCGACAACGAGAACGGCGCGGTGCAGAACAACTACACCGCTGCCTCCCAGGACGTCGACCAGTTCATGTGGGACCACAAGGACGACCTGATCTTCTTCGCCGCCGGCAACGCGGGCCCGGGCACCAGCACGGTGGGCAGCCCGTCGACCAACAAGAACGGCGTCTCGGTGGGCGCCACTCTCCGCGGCACGAGCGCCGACTCCATGGCCTCCTTCTCGAGCTGCGGGCCAACGGACGACGGCCGCATCAAGCCGGACATCACGGTGCCGGGATCGAACATCGTCTCGGCCGGCAACGACGGGAACGTGGGGACCAACAACTGCGGCACCTTGACCGAATCCGGCACCAGCATGGCGTCGCCGGGCGCCGCCGGCCTGACCGCCCTCATCCGCCAGTACTACACCGACGGCTGGTATCCCTCGGGTGTCAAGACCGCGGGGAACGGCTTTACCCCTTCGGGTTCCCTCCTGCGGGCGACCCTCGTCAACTCCGCGGTCAATATGACCGGAGCGACCGCCATCCCGTCCAACTGCCAGGGCTGGGGCCGGGTGCTGCTCGACAACGCCCTCTTCTTCAGCGGTGATGGGCGCAAGCTCGTGGCGACCGACGACACGACCGGCTTCCCCAGCGGCTCGGTGAACGTCGACCGGACCTTCACCTATACCGTCAACAGCAACACCCAGCCCCTGAAGGTCACCCTGGCGTGGACCGACTTCCCGTCCAACCCGGCGGCCAACCCGCACCTGAACAACGACCTCGACCTGATCGTCACCGGCCCTGCCGGCACCTTCAAGGGGAACGTCTTCTCGGGCGGCGTCTCGGCGACCGGCGGCACCGCCGACCGCCGGAACAACCTGGAGCAGGTGCTCCTCGCCACTCCGGCAGCCGGGGTCTACACGGTGACCGTCCGCGCCATCAACGTGCCCAACGGTCCCCAGCCCTTCGCTCTCGTCGTCACCGGGGACGCCAGCCAGGGCGGCACCTCGAACCCCGACTTCACGATCTCGGCCTCCCCGGCCTCGACCTCCATCGCCACCGGCACCGCCGGCAACGTCACGATCACCACCGCGGCCTTGAACGGCTTCAACAACGCCGTGGCGCTCTCGGCCACCGGCCAGCCCACCGGCGTGACAGTCGCCTTCAGCCCGGCCTCGATCGCGGCGCCGGGCTCCGGCACCTCGACGATGACGATCACCGTCGCCGCGGGCACCGCGGCGGGGACCTCGACGATTACCGTCTCCGGCGTCGGCGGCGGCATCACCCACACCACCACCGTCACCCTGACGGTGACCAACGGCTCGATCCAGCAGCTGATCGGCAACCCCGGCTTCGAGAACGGCTCGGGCGCCCCGGCGCCCTGGACGGCCACCGCCAGCGTCATCAGCAACTCCGCCAGTGAGGCCAGCCACTCCGGAGCATGGAAGGCGTGGCTCGACGGCTACGGCACGACCCACACCGACAGCATCCTCCAGACGGTGACCATCCCGTCGACCGCCACCTCCGCGACGCTCGCCTTCTGGCTCCACATCGACACGGCCGAGACCACCACCACGAGCGCGTTCGACACCCTGAAGGTGCAGATCCGCAACACCTCCGGCACGGTGCTTCAGACCCTCGCCACCTTCTCCAACCTGAACAAAGCGACGGGCTTCACGCAGAAGAGCTTCAACGTCCTGTCCTTCAAGGGACAGACCGTGCAGATCTTCCTGGTCGGCGTCGAGGACACCTCGCTGCAGACCTCGTTCGTCGTCGACGACTTCACCCTGAACGTCCAGTAGCAGTAAGGTTTTTGCGGTGAGAAGAGCCCCCGCCAAGGCCGGGGCTCTTCTCGTTCCGGGATGGGGTCGGCCGCGAGGCCTCCCGCGGCATACGACGCCCCGTCCGGTTGGTCCGATTGGCATCTCGGGCGGATCATGGGAAGGAAGAAATCAGGTTATGCTCTGACGCGCGGAAAGCACCCCACGTCATGACACGGAACGAGAAAGCGCAACGCATCCTGGCGATCCTGGACGCATTGTACCCAGAGGTCGCCATTCCGCTCGCCCATGTGGACCCCTTCACCCTCCTCGTCGCGGTCGTGCTCTCGGCCCAGACCACGGACAAGCTGGTCAACGAGGTGACCCCCGCCCTCTTCGCCCGCGCCGGCACCCCGGAGCAGATGGCCCTCCTCCCTGTCGACGAAATCCGCGAGCTCATCCGGAAGATCGGCCTTACCGGGCAGAAGGCGAAGAGCCTCCAGGGTCTCTCGCAGATCCTCGTCGCCGAGCACGGCGGAGAGGTACCGCGGACGTTCGCGGCCCTCGAGGCTCTCCCCGGCGTCGGCCACAAGACCGCCTCGGTGGTCCTCAACCAGGCCTTCGGCATCGAGACCTTCCCCGTCGACACCCACATCCACCGCCTGGCCACCCGCTGGGGGCTCTCGTCGGGGAAGAACGTCGTGGAGACCGAGCGCCACCTGAAACGCCTCTTCCCCGAGGAGACTTGGGGCCGCGTCCACCTGGAGATCATCTACTTTGGCCGCGAGCACTGTCCTGCCCTCTACCACGACCTCGACGCCTGCCCGATCTGCTCCTGGGCGGCTTCGAAGAAGCGGAAGGAGGAGGAACGGCGGAGGAACCTGGGGCTGCGCCAGCGGGGGTGAAGCGGGCCCCTCACTCGAAGTAGCCGAAGACGTCCAGGATCAGATCGACCGTGCCGGCCGACGCGTTGCGGACGTTGATCGTGCCGGTCCCGTCGAGCGCGAGCGAGAGGATGGCATTGTTCGCCTAGACACCGCCTGGCCCGCCTCTCTCCTGGCCAGCTCGGGCAGGCTGCGCAAGGTCTGGACCACCGTCACGCAGCTCTTGAGCTACGGAGATCCACCGAAGAGGCAGGCACTTCCAACATCCAAGGCATGGCCTTCCAGGTCCGGGGTAGGGAAGATCCAAACCCGGGACACCGAGCCTCGAAGCCAGGGACGGGGCACTCCAGATCCGAAGCACGGAGCTTCCAATCTGAAATGCGGGTCTCCCAATCTCAAATCGCGGGTCTTCAAGCTTTGGAAGAGGAGTCCCCTCAGGTTGAGAAGCGGGTCTCCAAATCTGGGAGACGCGTCTCAAGACTTGAGATAGGGTCCTCCAAACTTGAGAGACACTACTTCTGTCTCGAAGGAAGCTCTGATCCCCCCAAACCTTGCTTGGCTCAGCCCTCAGTCTCCTGCTTCGCCGGCGCCTCCCCCCGTTGCAGGAAGAGCGCTCCGAGCGGCGGCAGGGTGAGCGTCAGCGAGTGCGTCCGCCCGTGAAGCGGCAGCGGCGCGGCCTCGACGCCGCCGAAGTTACCCTGGCCGGAACCGCCATAGACGGCGGCATCGCTGTTTAAGACCTCCCGCCAGTAGCCCCCTTGCGGGGCCCCGATCCGGTAGTTCTGGCGCGCTACCGGGGTGAAATTCAAGACCACGAGAAGCGGCCGGGTTCCATCTTTTCCCTTGCGGAGGAGGGCGAGGATGCTCTTCTCAGCGTCGCTGCAGTCGATCCACTCGAAGCCCTCGGGGGCGCAGTCGAGCTCGTGGAGGGCGGGGTCCGCGCTGTAGAGCCGGTTCAAGTCCGCGAGCCAGCTCTGGAGCCCCGCGTGACCGGGGTCTTCCAGGAGATGCCAGTCGAGGCTGCCGTCGTGGTTCCACTCCCGCGACTGGCCGATCTCGGCACCCATGAAGAGGAGCTTCTTGCCCGGCTGGGCGAACATATAGGCGTAGAGGAGCCGCAGGCTCGCGAGCTTCTGCTGCTCATCGCCCGGCATCTTGCCGAAAAGCGACCCCTTGCCGTGCACCACCTCGTCGTGCGAGAGCGGCAGGACGAAGTTCTCCGAGAACGCGTAGAGGAGGCCGAAGGTGAGGTTGTGGTGGTGGTAGCGGCGGTGCACCGGCTCCTTCGACATGAAGAGCAGCGTG
>JAXDLD010000616.1:0-3439 GCA_034666805.1 Acidobacteriota bacterium | reverse complement strand
CCTGGTGCCGGACGAGCCGGCCTCGCGCTACAACCTGGGTGTCCTCCTGGCCGGTGGGGGCAAGCCCGACCTCGCCTTGCAGGAGTTCGAGCGCGCGGCGGCGCTCGCTCCCCAGCTCGCTGGTCCTCACTTCCAGCTCTACAACGCCTACAAGAAGGCGGGACGCGCGGCCGATGCCGCCCGCGAGCTTGCCCTCTTCCAGGAGATCAAGAAGCGCCAGGCCGGGGCGGCGGTGCCCGAGGACCTCGACTGGAGCGCCTACGCCGAGCTCTACGATCCCGCCGAGACCCGCCCGGGCGCGGCCGGGGGGGCTACCGCGCCGCTCGCCTTCGACGCCCGGACCCTCGCCCCCCCCGGGACCTTCGATCCGAAGACCGCCGGCCTCGCCGTCCTCGACTTCGACGGCGACGGCCGCCCCGACCTCCTCGCCTGGTCGGCCGCCGGGGTGAGGCTGTGGAAGGACGGAACGAGCCTGGTTGCGCAGAGCGGGCTCGAAGGGCTCACCGGGATCGTTGCGGTAGTGCCGGGCGATTTCGACAACGACGGCCTGCCCGACCTCTGCATCCTCGCCGGCGTGGCCCCCGGTCCGCGGCTCTTCCACAACGAGAAGGGGCGCTTCGTCGAGCTGGCCGGGAAACTTCCGACGCCGCTCCCAAGCGGCCCGTTCCGCGCCGCCGTCTTCCTCGACTACGACCACGACTACGACCTCGACCTCTTCCTCCTGGGGGACAAACCGGTCCTCCTGCGCAACAACGGCGACGGCACCTGGACCGACGCGACGGCCCGCTTCCCCTTCCTCCCCGGCCAGGCCCTGGCGGGCGCGGTGGTGGATGCCGTGGCCGACACCCCGGGGCTGGACCTTGCGGTGACCTACGCCGATCGCCCCGGGGTGATCTACCGCGATCGGCTCACCGGCCGCTACGAGGCGGAAGAGGTGAAGGCACTGCCGGCGATGCCGGCGGGCACGCGGGGTCTCCAAGCCTGGGACCTGGACGGCGACGGCTGGACCGACTTGGCGGCAGAGGGTCCCACCGGGCCCCTCCTCCTGCGCAACCGCGCTGGGCTCGACGGCAAGAGGGAGGGCAACGCCCGGAGCGGGAACTGGGCGCCCCTGCCCTCTCCCCCTGGAGCGGCGGGTCCCCTCCTCCTCGCCGACCTCGAGAACCGCGGCCTCCCCGACCTGGTGGCCGGCGGCAACGCCTACCTGGCCCCGCGTCCGGGCGACTTCAAGGCGGCCGGCACTGCGATCGGCCTCCGCCCCGCGGCCCTCGCCGCCGCCGACTTCGACGGCGACGGCCGGACCGACCTCGCCGCGGTGGGGGAGGACGGCTCCCTTCGGCTCCTCCGGAACACCACGGCGACTCCCAACCATTGGCTGGCCGTGGCCCTCTCCGGGGTCAAGAACCTGAAGCTCGCCCCCGCCGCCAAGGTCGAGGTCAAGGCCGGGGCGAGCTACCAGAAGCGGCTCTATGCCGGCGTCCCCCTGGTCTTCGGCCTGGGTAACCACGCGGAGGCCGACACGGTCCGCATCACCTGGCCGAACGGCCTCATCCAGAACGAGCCTCGGCAGGCGATCGGGGAGCGGCGGCTCTACAAGGAGGCCCAGCGCCTCTCCGGCTCCTGCCCCATGATCTTCACCTGGGACGGCCTACGCTTCCGTTTCATCACCGACGTCTTAGGGGTAGCCCCTCTGGGAGCGAGCTCGGGGGACGGCGAGTATTTCCCCGTCGATCACGACGAGTACGTCCAGGTGCCGGCCGAGGCCCTCCGCCAAGTCGACGGCCGCTACGAGGTGCGGATCACCGAGGAGCTGCACGAGGTCTCCTATCTCGACCAGGTGCGGCTCTTCGCCCTCGATCACCCGCGGGACCTCGAGGTCTTCACCAACGACAAGTGGAAGGGGCCGCCCTTCCCCGAGTTCCGCCTTTTCGGGGTCAGGAAGCGCATCTACCCCGTGGCCGCCCGGGACGACCGGGGGGACGTCCTCTCCCGCGTCCTCCACCGGGACGGCACCTACCCCGACTCCTTCCGCCGCGACTTCACCGGCGTGGCCGAGGCCCACACCCTGACCCTCGATTTCGGGCGCGCGGCGCCCGACGGCCGCGCCGTCCTCGTCCTCACCGGCTGGGTGGACTGGGCGGACGGCAGCACCTTCCTGGGTGCCGCCCAAGCGGCCGGGGGAGCCCTCCAGACGCCGTCCCTCCAGGTCAAGGACGCGGCCGGGCGTTGGCGGACCGTGATCGAGGACATGGGCATGCCCTCGGGCAAGCCCAAGGCCATCGCCGTCGACTTGACGGGGAAGTTCCTCTCCGCCTCGCGCGAGGTGCGGATCGTCACCAACGTCTGCGTCTACTGGGACGAGATCTTCCTCTCGGAGGAGGCGAGCGCGCCAGAGCCGCCGTCGGTACGCTCGACCCCCCTCGATCCGGCCGCGGCCGATCTCCACTTCCGCGGCTTCTCGACCCCCGTCATCCATCCGGAGAGGAAGCAGCCCGAGGCCTTCGACTACGGGCGCCTCCTGCCGCTCCCCCCCTGGAACCCCACTCCGGGCTTCTACACCCGCTACGGCGACGTCCGCCCGCTCTTGACCGCCGCCGACGACCGGCTCCTCCTCATGGGCTCGGGGGACGAGGTCCGCATCCTCTTCGAGGCCAGGGCCCTGCCGCCTCTCCCCCCCGGCTGGCGGCGCGACTTCCTCCTCCTGGTCGACGGCTGGGCGAAGGACGCCGATCCCAACACCGCCTTCGGGCAGAGCGTCGAGCCGCTGCCCTTCCACGCCATGTCGCGCTATCCTTACCCGGCAACGGAGCACTTCCCTGAAGACCCGGAGCACCAGGAGTACCGCCGGATCTACAACACTCGACCCGCCCTGAACCTTCTGCCCCCGATGCGACGGCTCGAAAGAGCGCCCGGAGACGATCGACGATGAAACACGGAAAGCTCGCGACCCTCGTCGGGGCCTCTTTCCTCCTCCTGCTCGCCAACACGGCCTACATCTCGGCCTTCGCTTCGCCCACGGTCTTCTACATGGGCAACGTCCTCGCGCACCTCGTTCTCGGCGTGCTGGTGGCGGCGGGGGCGGCGCTTCTCTTCGCCCGGCGGCCCGAGCTGCGGCGGGGGTTCGGCGCGGCCGGGGTCCTCTTCGTGGCGGCGCTCCTCGTCGGCCTCTTCCTCGCCGTCCGCGGCAACGTCCTGGCCCTCCGCTGGGCCCTCTGGGCGCATGTGATCACGGCCGGCCTCGGGCTTGTCGCCCTCCTCCCCTGGCTGGCGCGGCGGGCCGGTGAGAGCTTCGACGGCCAGGGCTTTCGCCGCTTCCGGCCGCTCTTCGCCGCCGCCCTGGTGCTCCTCGTCGCCGCCCCGGGCGCGGCCTGGCTCTACCGCCGCTCGCACCCCAACGCCGCCGACCGTATCGTCAACCCCATGGTCGTTCCCACCTCCA
>JAXDLD010000615.1:0-7855 GCA_034666805.1 Acidobacteriota bacterium | reverse complement strand
GCGCTCTTGAAGGCGGGCAGGAGGAGCTCGGTGGGGATGGTGAGGGCGGCGCCCTTCGCCAGGTCGTCGTCGGTCAACTCGTTGTACTCACGGATGGCGCGGAAGCTCTCGCCGTTGCCGGTGAACCAGACGGCGACGTGCCAGAGGCTCTCGCGCTCGAGCGGCCCCACCCCGCGCACCTGGTGGCGCCAGCCGTCGGCCTGCGGCTTGTCGTCGGGGAAGAGCGCCTTGGCGACTTTGAGCTGGTACTCCGGGAGCAGGCACTCGTACGGCGCGCGGTAGTGGGCACCCGTCTTGACCTCCGGCTTGCCGCCGTTGGCCCCGGCCAGGAGCTGCACCTTCTGGGCGTCGCCGCACAGCCGCTGGGCGAGGACGGTCAGGCTGTCGCCGCGCCGCGCCTCGGTCTCCAGGAAAAGCGCCGGCTCGGCGGAGAGGATCGCGGTCAGGCCCTCCCCCGCGCCGACCCGGACGACCGCGGCATCCGCCGGAGACGGCGGCGGGGTGGGCGGAGCGGGAGTCGCCGGCGCGGCCGGGGGCGGGCTGGCCGCCACCGCCGGAGCCGTCTTCGCGGCGGCAGTCTTGGCCGGAGCGGCCGGCGTATGGTGGTGGCGCGTACGCGCGGACGACGGTAGAGACAGGGCGAGCAGGAGAGCCGCGAGCAACAGCCCGCGCCCCGGGCGGCCGGACCGTGGGGAGCGGCCGCCGGATCTCAGGGAGAGGCCTCCGCCCCTACGAAGCGGGGCGCCACCTGCCAGCCCACCTCCTTCTCGAAAGCCCGGGCGGCGCGGAGCAGCGCGGCCTCCGCGAAGTTGCGGCCGGTGAGCTGGAGGGAGAGCGGCAGCCCCTGCTCGTCGGCCCCCGAGGGGAGGGCGATCGCCGGCAGGCCGGTCAGGCTCGCCGGGGTGGTGTAGATGTCCGAGAGATACATGGCGAGCGGGTCGCCGGTCTTCTCGCCGAGCCGGAAAGCGGCCGAGGGGGTGGTCGGCGTCGCCACGAAGTCGACGGTCGTAAAGACGGTCTCGAGCTCCCGCCGCATGCGGTCGAGCACGGCGCGGGAGCGGCCGTAGTAGGCGTCGTAATAGCCGGACGAGAGGGCGAAGGTGCCGAGCATGATCCGGCGCTTGACCTCGGGACCGAAGCCCTCGCTCCTGCTCGCGAGATAGAGGTCGGAAAGCGTTTCGGCCCCCTCCGCTCGCCGCCCGTAGCGGACGCCGTCGAAGCGGGCCAGGTTGGCGCTCGCCTCGGAAGTCGCGATCACGTAGTAGATCGAGATCGCCGCCGGGATCGTCGGCACCGACACCGGGACGATCTCGGCCCCGGCCCGCACCAGGCGGTCGAGCGCCACTTGAAAGGAGCGCCGGGTCCCCTCCGGAAGCCCGGAATCGTCGATCTCTTTGATTACGCCCACCTTGAGGCCCGCGATCCCATCCTCGACCCCCGCCAGGTAGTCGTCGACCGGGAGCCCCGAGGAGGTCGCGTCATTGGGATCGACACCGGCGATGGTGCGGAGCGCGAGGGCCGCGTCGCGCACGTTCCGGGTGAGCGGACCGATCTGGTCGGTCGAGGAGGCGAAGGCGACGAGCCCGTAGCGCGACACCCGGCTCCAGGTGGGCTTCATCCCCACCACCCCGCAGAGGGCGGCGGGCTGGCGGATGGAGCCGCCGGTGTCCGAGCCCAGGGCGAGGGGGACGCTCCCCGCCGCCACCGCCGCCGCCGGACCGCCGGAGGAGCCGCCCGGAACGGTGCGGACGTCCCACGGATTCCGGGTCTTCTGGTAGGCCGAGTTCTCGCAGGACGAGCCCATGGCGAACTCGTCCATGTTGGCCCGCCCGAGGAGGACGGCGCCGGCCGCGAGCAGCTTTTGGACGACGGTCGCCGTATAGGGGGCGACGTAGCCTTCGAGAATCTTCGAGCCGCAGGTGAGGGGCCGGCCCGCGACGTTCAGGTTGTCCTTGAGCGCGACCGGCACCCCGGCGAGCGGCCCCGGGTCCTCCCCCGCCGCCACCTGGGTATCAATCTCGGCCGCCCGCGCCCGCGCCTCCTTCGGGTAGAGGGCGAGATAGGCGGAGAGGAGCGGCTCGACCCGCTCGGTGCGGTCCAGGGCCGCCTCAGTCACCTCGGCGGCGGACACCTCGCGCGCCCGGACCTTCCGCGCCACCTCCTCGGCGGAGAGCTCCCAGGTTTCAGGCGTCCTACCCGCCATCGTCATTCCCTTTGATCTCGGGTACGAGGAGGAAGCCGTCCATGGCGGCCGGGGCGTTGGCGAGGAACTCCTCGCGCGGCAGACAGGGGCGGATCTCGTCCACGGCCTCGTGCTCCCCCACCGGGACGAAGGAGGCTTCGTCCCCCTTCCCCGGCGCGTACCGCTGGAGCTGATCGATGTAGTCGACAACCTTGCCGAGCTGGCCGGCGAAAAGGATCTCCTCCTCCGGGGTGAGCCGGAGCCGGGCTAGGGTGGCAATCTTCCTTACGTTGTCGGTAGTTAGGGCCATGTTCTTGAAGTTGTAGTTTAGTGTCGCCCGGAGCGGAAAGCAATTCCCGGGCCGGCGAAGGGAAGGCGCTCAAGACCCAGAGGTAGCTCAGGTCCGCCGACGCACTCGCATCAGGACTCGGAGATCCGCCTTGTCCTGGTCGCGGCCGGCGCTTGCCTTGGCTTGGATCAGGTCGTCAAGGGATAGGTAATGTGCAGGAACGTCGCTGAAAACGGCGTCGACTCGCCGCTCCCAGACCCCTTGGAAATCTTCTACCCCGGAGATCTGCGCCATGAGATCGATGCGAGAGGGAGCGACGCCGAGTTGGACGACCCGGCCGGGCGTCGAGAGATCCTCACGGGTCAGCCCCAGGTCGGTGCCAAGGAATTGGCGGATCGCCCAGAGGACCCGGTCAGCGTTCTCCGGGGTCGGCTCGATCAGGAAATCGAGGTCCTTCGTCGCGCGCGGGCGAGCGTGGAACGCGACCGCGTGGGCCCCTACGATCAGATACCTGACACCACTTTGGTTCAAGGACTCGACAAACTCTTCGTAGTCTCGGGATTTCAAGGATGCCTCGCGTCTTCAGGGCCGAGAGCGTGCAGTCCCGAACGGCATCGACCCGCTCCTCCGGTGTGAGGTCCTCGTACCAGAAGCGGAAGTCCTCCTCCTCCATCTCGTCCACGGAGAGGACCGTGGCGGTCCAGATCCTGCCGTGCCGGTCCTCGGCTTGACCCCGCCGTTCCATGCCGGAAAACATAGCATGAGGTCAATGCCAGGTAGGCGCCGGGGCAGCTTACGGGCAGGTCGCGAACGCGTTGGTGTCGGTGATCGGCTGAAAGATCGTCCCCTGGGGGTTGTGATACGACTTGGTGACACCCTTCAAGGTGTCGGTGACCATGAGGGTGACGTCGACGTTGGTTAGCCCGGCGGCGAAGACCCAGAAGCGGTTGCCGAGGCCCGGGACGCAGGCGTTCAACACCTTGACGTCGAGCTCGATGACGTTGGGATCGAAGAACCAGAAGCTGCCGCTGTCGTCCCCGAACGGCACCGCCCTGCCGGGGCGGCTGCCGCCGTCCGGTCGGAGCCAGGAGGCCTGTACCCGGAATCGACCCTGGTCGAGGCAGAGAGTATAAGAAGCGCCATCGCTGCTGTGGGGCGAGCAGGCGGCGGTGCCGAAATAGACGTTGTCGAAGTAGGTCGTGAGGTCGAGCGGGAACGGGAAGCCGGGTTCTCCCGCCTTGGACGGCCGGAGCCCGATCCTCGCCGACAGCGCCGCCGGGGGTGCCACGGTCAGGTCGGAAATCTCTTCCCAATGTCCAAAGTCGTGGGAAAAGACGGACCTCGAAGGAGTGCAGGTCGCGTCCCCGCAGGGGAAGTTGAGGATTGCGCTGGCCGGGGCACACCGGGAATCCGCATAGTAGGTGACCTCGACGACGCCATGCTGTTCCATGTCCACGCGGTCGCCGACCTCGGCCCAGACGCTGGCGCCCAGGAGGTAACTCGTCCCTCCCAGTACGGCGACGCATTGCGACAGGCCGTCGGCGAACGGTGTCGGCAGGTTGTTGACGACTTTCCCAGAGCCCGAGTGGACGCTGCCGCGGGCATCGGACGGGAACCAGGCCGCGGGAAAGCGCGCGGGTGGCGTCCAGGCGGTCAGGTCGCTGTCGAAGCCGGGGTTCTGGAGCAGGTTGGGGCCGTTCGCCCGGCTGGGGGCGGAGACCAGCGTCATCACCAGACAGCAGAGTAAGATCGCGGGGCGCAGCATGAAGTTTCCCTCCTGTGGTCTCCGGCTGTTCGTCGGATTCGCGGCGCTAGCCTTCAGAAAAGGTTCAAGTCGATCAGGTTCGCGTTCTTCCCCGCCTCCCCGGTGTAGGTCTTCGTCGGGCAGCCGGTGGCGGATAGGGCGCAGTCGGGAGACCGGCGGTCGACGACCTTGAGGGTGTAGGCGACGTCCGTCATGCTGGCGAGGAAGAGCCAGAGATGACCGTTGACCGCCTGGCCGTCCAGGAGCTTGGCCGTGACCTCGGCATTCTTGGGATCGAAGAACCAGAAGTAGCCCGACTCGGAAGAGAGCCCCACGGCGTGGGCCGTCCCGCCGCCGCCCGGGAGCCGCCAGTCGAGAGTGAGCTCGACCCCGCCGAGGAGGGAGAGGGACGGCGTGGCGGGGGTGACCTCCAGCCGCTGGACGGGGAGAAGGACGCCGTCGACCATCGCCTCGACCGTATAGAGACCGGCCGGGAGCGGCCCCACGCTGCCGGACGAGCGGGGGGAGATCGGGGTCGTCGGGCAGCTGGCCTGGGTGAAGAGCTGGAAGTGGATGACCGTACCCTCGACCCGCAACAGCGGGTCGAACGCCGCGCAGCGCTGGGCGAGGAGGACTCGCACCTCGACCGGGTCGGCCGACGTGGGCAGGCGTGGGCTCACGATCAGACGATGGACGGCCGGGACGGGCGCCGCGCCGACCTGCGAGGGCGACGAGGCCTCGAAGGCGGAGGTGTCGACGAAGTTGGCGTTGCGCCCCGCCGGGTTGACGTAGGTCCGCCGTGGGCAGGTCGCGAGGTCGGCGGCGCAGGTGCCGCCGCCCAGGTCGTAGACGTTCACCGTGAAGGGGATGTCGGTCATGCTGGCGAGGAAGAACCAGAAATGGCCGTTGACGGACCGGCCGTCGAGGATCTTGGCGGTGAGCTCCAAGTTGGCGCTGTCGAAGAACCAGAAGTAGCCCGACTCGTCGCCGAGCGGGACGGCGGCGGCGCGCGCGGACGGACCCGGCCCGTTGCGGTCGACGGTGACCAGGAAATGCCCGCCGAGGAGCGAGAGGCCGGGCAGGGGATCGGTGACGAGGAGCGCGCGGGTGGCGGCGAGGACGCCGTCGATCGTCAGCTCCGCCGTGTAGGCACCGGCCGGCAGCGGGCCCACGGTCACCACCTCGCGGGAGGCCGAGGGGCTGTTCTGGCACGGGGTTGCGGTGGAGGCCGCGATCTCGACGAGATCCCCCGAGACGGTCGGCGGGGCGAAGGCGACCCGGCAGTCGCTCGACACGGTGGCGGTCAGGCGGAGCGGGTCGGCGGGAGTGGCCAGCCGGAGGCCCGGCTGGAGATCCCCCTGGGGGACGTCCGTCGCCCGCACCCGGAAGGTGGTGGTCCCGAGCGGAGCGCCTTCGACCACGAGATCGACGGTGTAGGAGCCGGCGGGCAGCGGGCCGACGGGGAACTCGTAGGCGGCAGCTTGCAGGCAGGCGGCCACCGGGAAGGGGTCCGGCCTGCCGGTCAAGGTGATCCGGTTTCCCGCGATCGCCGTCTCAAAGACCGGCAGGCAGTGGGAAAGACTCAGGGTGAACGAGAGCTTGACGACGTCCCGGTCACTCGGGTTCTGCGGCGCCACGCCGATGATGAAAATCGGAAACGCCACAGCTCGTCCCAGGCCCAGCGTCAGGGCCAGGATCATCCCCATCGTCCCCAGCTTCAAGGTCTTGCCCATCGCTTCCTCCCGCGGAAATGGCCAGCCGAGACCGGCCCTACATTGGCCACTGACGGCATGCTGACTCTTCGGACGGCTGAGCTCGAACATGATTATGCTATCGCGACATGAAAGGATTGTCCAGGGCCTTGCGCCGAGGTCATTAGAATGGGCCTCTCATGCCCCACCGCCAGCCCCTCCGCGCCTTTCAGGTCCTCGCCCATCACCCCGCGGTGCGGGCTCTGCTGGCCGCGGTGGAGGCGGCGGGGGGCGTGCCCTGTCATCTGGTAGGGGGAGCGCTCCGCGACCGGCTGCTGGGGCTCTCCTCGCACGACCTGGACGCCGTGGTCTCCGGGCGGGGGCGGGAGATCGCGGAGGCGTTGGCGGCGGCCCTGCCGGCCCGCTTCATCCCCCTTGGGGGCAAGGAGTTCGCCGCCTACCGGCTGGTGGGCGAGGACTGCGTGCTCGACCTCTGGGACCGGGCGGAGATGAGCCTCGAGGAGGACTTGGCGCGGCGCGACTTCACGGTCAACGCCTTCGCCTACGCGCCGCGCGAGGGCACGATCGCCGACCCCTGGGGCGGCCTTCCCGACCTCGGGCGCCGGGTGCTCCGCGCCACCACCCGGGAGAGCTTCACGGGCGACCCCCTGCGCGTTCTCCGCCTCCCCCGGCTCACCCTCCAGCTCCCCGGCTTCGCCGCCGGCCCCGCCACCCTCGCCCTGGCGCGGGCGAGCGCGGCGGGAGTCGGCCTGGTCGCCGCCGAGCGGGTGCGCGACGAGTTGGAGAAGATCTTCGCCCACCCCGAGGCCCACCGCGGCCTCGCTCTCCTGGCCGCCCTCGACCTCTACCCCGGGCTCTGGCTGGGCCGGCCGGGCGAGCCGGGGCCGATCGGCGCGGCGGCACCCGCGGCCCCGGCCGCCGCCGCGGTGCGGGAGATCGAGGCCCTCCCGGGCTGTATCCAGGCTCTCCGCACGCTGACCGCCCCGGCGCGCCCCGAGGTCGACGCCCGGACCGCGCGCTACGCCCTCCTCTTCGCCCACCTGCCCGGGGGGCCGCACCTCGAGCGCTTCCGCGACGCGGGCTATCTTCCCCACCGCGCCGCCGCCCAGGTGGCGGCGCTCCTCGCCCTGGAGCCCATGCCCGGGGATGGCCTCGCCCGCCGCCGCTTCCTCCACGCCGCCGGCCCGGCCTGGCCGACCGCCGTCTGCTTCCTGGGCGCCCGGGCGGCGGGGCAGGGCGAGGAGGCGGCGTGGCGGGCCGCCCTCACGCCGCTCGCCGAGCTCGCCCTGGCGGAGGGAGAGGAGATTTTCGATCCCCCGCGCCTCCTGACCGGCGCCGACGTGCAGACGCTCCTCGGCATCCCGCCAGGCCCGGAGGTGGGTCGGGCCCTGGCCGCGCTCCGCGCCGCGCAGGTCGAAGGCGGCGTGCGAACGCGGGAGGCGGCCACGGCTTTCATCCAGCGCCTCGCACCTTCATTAAAACTTACAAATAGATAACCGCAGTAAATCAAGTTATTCGAGTGCATCTACTGCTTTGTGATCGGCGGTTCGCGTGAACCTAACACCCTTCAGCTTTATTCCCGCGCGCGCGAGAGCTCGGATCACAATTCGAGACAGAATTAGTCTTGTAATTTCACAGATATGCTTTATAATACCTAGGTCGATTCCTGAGATCGAGCAGCTTCCCGCTTCTCTGTCTTGCCACTCCTGGAGGAAACTGTATGCCTGTCCGGAAATCACGTCTGTATCATCTCGCCTTTCTCGCCTGCCTGCTCGTTCTGATGGGTCTCCCCGCCGGCGCCTGGGCCAAACAGTCCGCCGTCAAGATCAAGAAGGCCAAGGAGGACCGGATGTCCTCCTCGGGCCACCTGGCGCTTCGAGCCCGTGCCATCATTGAGGCGACGCAGGGCCGCCTGGTCGCCAAGGGCG
>JAXDLD010000614.1:0-6692 GCA_034666805.1 Acidobacteriota bacterium | reverse complement strand
ACTGCCGGCCCCGATCTCGGCGACGGTAAGAGGACCAGAGAGAGGAATCTTCCGTTCCCCAATCTTACGTTCGACCTCGCGATTTTCGATTTTGAGCCCAAGCTGTCGAAGCTGGCCATCCCGGTTGGAGGAAAAGCGGACCTGGAGCCGGATGCCAGCAACTTGGCGGTTACATTGAGGAATATTCTCCGGGATGAAGCGAAGGGAAAATCCCTGGTGCGTTTGGTGCGGGATCTGCTTCCTTTCGTCGAGGACGTTAGGGTTGATAGGTTTGCAGATAAGCACCTCTTGATCAATTTGAAGGAAAGTTACTCCAAGAATTTTCTGCCCGCCTCAATTTTGTCGGATGGAACTATACAGCTAACCGCCCTGATCTATGCACTCTACTTCGACCGAGCTGCCTTTATTGCCATGGAGGAACCGGAAAGGTACATACATCCACACCTCGTGTCCAGAGTCGTGGACCTGCTTGTAGATACGTCGCGCTACAAGCAGCTCGTCGTCACGACCCACAGCCCCGAGCTAGTGAAGAATGCGGATCTCGCGGATCTCTTGCTGGTGAAACGTGACAAAAGAGGATTCTCTCGGATCTCTCGTCCGGCTGAGAGTGATGAGCTGAAGATCTTCCTGGGGAATGAGTTGGGGGTGGACATGCTGTTCGTCCAAAATCTGCTCGATGTCGGACATCCCATATAAGCAGCTGTTCATTCTTGTCGAGGGTGGTGACGACGTCCGATTTTTCGGGGCGGTAGTCAAACCTTTGTTCGAGAAATATTATGACGAAGTGCGAATCCTGGCGATCAGCAACTGGAGCCACGAAGAGGTGAGAAGGCTGCTGTTTAGCATTTCTGCCATGAAGTCGGACTATCTGATCGTTCGTGACATCGATACTCATCCCTGTGTAACAGCGGCAAGAGATGCACTGCGGAAGCCATACTCGCGATTGGATCCTGAGCGTATCCAGATTGTGCGCGCTGAAATTGAGAGCTGGTACTGTGCGGGCATTTCACCCCAGGACGCCGAATTGGGCGCATTGAAGGTCGTCACCTGTAACGATACTGGAGAGGTGACCAAGGAGTCCTTCGACGCCGCTTTATTCGAACGTCGCTTGAGACGAGCGCCCGCCATGATCGCCATGCTGGAACGCTTCGACCTCGCCACCGCCGCAAGGCGCAACGCCTCCTTCCGGTACTTCCTGCGCAAGCATCTCGACCTCGATCCATCCTGACCCCGTGCCGACCTACCGCCTCACCCTGGAGTACGAGGGCACCCGCTACCGCGGGTGGCAGGAGCAGCAGAACGCCCGCTCGGTCGCCGGTGAGCTGCGCCGCGCGATCGCCGACACGGGAGTGGAGATCAAGGACTTGGGCGGCGCCGGGCGGACCGACGCCGGGGTGCACGCCCTCTTCCAGGCCGCCCACCTGCGGCTCGGGAAGGCGGTCGAGCCCGAGGCCTTCCGCCGCGCCATCAACGACCGGCTGCCGCCCGACATCCACCTCCTTGCCCTGCACCCGGCCCCGGCCGATTTCCACGCCCGCCACGGCGCCGTCTCCCGCTCCTATCTCTATCAGGTCTCGCGCCGCCGCACGGCCCTCGCCAAGCGCTTCGTCTGGTGGGTGAAGAGCCCTCTCGACACCGGCCGCATGGAGGCCGCCGCCGCCCTTCTCGCCGGCCGCCACGATTTCCGGCTGTTCTGCGAACGCCCGGCCGAGCAGACGAGCACCCTCGTGGTCGTCGAGAAAGTCGAGCTCGCGACCGCCGGCTCCCTCGTCCTGGTGCGCCTCGTCGCCTCCCACTTCCTATGGAAGATGGTGCGCCGGGTCGTGGGGACCCTGGTCGAGGTGGGGAGCGGCCGGCTGTCGCCCACCGCCTTCGCGGCCCTGCTCGCCGGCCAGAATTCCCAGAGAGGGGCGGGCGGCCTGCCCGCCGAGTGGACGGCACCCCCTTCGGGGCTCTTCCTCGAGCGGGTGCTCTACCCCGGCGACCCGCCGCTCGGGGCGCTCGCGCCCGCGGTGCCGGTGGCGGGGGAGCCTCCCGCGTAGGGTATCCTTACCCGGCCATGGAACTGCTCTACGCTGCCCACGTCCCCGCCGGTGACGGCCCCTTCCCCTTGATCCTCGCGATCCACGGCTGGGGCGCCAACGCCCACGACCTCCTCGGGCTCGCGCCCATGATCCATGGCGGCCGGGCCATCGTGCTCTGCCCACAGGGGCAGGTCGCGGTGCCGGTGGGCGGCGGCAACTACGGCTACGGATGGTTTCCCCTGAACCCGGGCGCACCCCCCGACGTCGCCGCCTTCGAGCGTGGGGCGGACGCTCTCCGCGCCTTCGTGGACGGCGCCGTGGCGCGCTACCCCGTCGATCCGAAGAAGATCGTGCCCATCGGCTTCAGCCAGGGGGGCGTCATGGCCTACGATCTGGCGCTCCGCGACCCCGGCCGCTTCGCCGGCTTGGCCGCCCTCTCCTCGTGGCTCCCTGGGCTCCTGGCGGAGGACCTCCCCAAGGCCCCGGAGCAGGAGGGGCTCCCCGTGCTGATCGTGCACGGCACGGCGGACCCCATGCTCGGCATCGAGAAGGCGCGCGAGTCGCGCGAGCTCCTCCGCCCCTTCGGCGTCGCGCTCACCTACCGCGAGTTCGACATGGGGCACGAGATCCGCCCCGATGCGCTCCGCGTCATCCTCAAGTGGCTGGACGACAAGGCGCTGGCGGACCGGACCCGCTAGTGCCGGAGGAGCGGGAAACCCCGGCCGCGACAGCGTCGATGTCGGAGGCGTTGACGGAATCGGCGGCATCGGCGGCAGCGCCGGAATCGCCGGCACCGCCGCCGCAGCCGGTCATCGCGGTCGAGAGCGCCGCCGCCCTGGCCGCTGCCGCCGACGATTGGTCGGGAGCGGAGGCCCTCGCCCTCGACACCGAGTTCGTCCGCGAGCGCACCTTCTTTCCCAGGCTCGGCCTCATCCAGGTTTCGGACGGCCGTGCCGCCTACCTGGTCGATCCCCTGGCCGTCTCCGACCTGGCGCCGCTCGCCGCCGCCCTGCGCGCCCCGGGGACGGTCAAGGTCCTCCACTCGGCGAGCGAGGACCTGGAGGTCTTCCAGCGCTCCCTGGGCGCCGTCCCGGCGCCGCTCTTCGATACCCAGATCGGCGCCGCCCTGGCCGGGGTCGGCTCGTCGCTGGGCTACCAGAAGCTGGTGGCGACGGTCCTCGGGATCGAGCTCGGGAAGGGAGAGACGCGGACCGACTGGCTCGCCCGTCCGCTCTCGCCCGCCCAACGCTCCTACGCCGCCGAGGACGTGGCCTACCTGCTGCCGGTCTACGAGCGGTTGCGGGCCGAGCTCCTGCGGCTCGGGCGTCTTTCCTGGGTCCTCGAGGACTCGGCCGCCCTCTTAGCCGGGCTGACCCGGCTGGACGAGGACCCCGATTCGGCCTACCTGCGGATCCGCGGCGCCGGCCGCCTCGCCCGGCGGCAGCTCGGCGTCCTCCAGACCCTGGCCGCCTGGCGCGACCAGGAGGCCAGGCGGCGCGACCTGCCGCGCAACTTCGTGCTGCGCGAGGACCTCCTGCTGGTCCTCGCCACCCGCCAGCCCAAGGCGGCCCGCGAGGTCGAGCGCCTGCCGTCGCTCGACGTCCGCCAGGCCGCCCGCGACAGCGCCACCTGGCTGGAGCTCATCGAGCAGTCCCTGGAGCGGCCGGAGTCGGAGCTCCCCTCCCCGCCCGAGCGGCTGCCTTTCACCCCCGCCGTCCGCCAGCTCGAGGACCGCCTGCGCCAGATCGTGGCGGAGCGCGCGGCGGCCCTGAACATCCCGCCCGAGCTCCTGTCCTCCCGCCGCAATCTGGGGTCGCTCCTGAAGAGCGCCCTCTCCGACCGCGAGCCCCGGCTGCCCCGCGAGCTCTCCGGCTGGCGGCGCGAGGTGATCGGCGAAGAGCTTCTGGCGGCGGTCCGCGCCGCCGCCCCGGAGCTGCCTACTTCTTCTCTTCGTAGGTGATGACGGCCTGGGTGCCGGTATCGGCGACCGAGAGGATGACCGCGGCGGTGCGCTTCTTGTCGGCGCTGTTGCCCGAGATCGTGCCGCCGGAGGTCTTGTCGTTCGAGGACAGCATGTTCTTGTCGACGGTCAGGCCGGCGTCCTTGAGCTTCGACTCGTAGTAGCTGGCGACCTGTTCGATCGAATCCTTGGTGTTGAGGGAAAAGCCCCCGGTGCGCCCCTCGTTGGTCGTCGAGGCCATGGAGCCCTGGGCGGTGGCGCCAGGGTAGATGGGGAGCCAGGAGGGCAGGTCCTTCGGCGACCCGCCGCCGATCGTCGCGGTCTGGCCCTTCTCGTCGGTGATCTTGACGCCGTCGGCCCCGGCCGTGCTGCCGTCGAACGTGGTCGTGCCCTTGTCCGTCGTGACCTTGAACTTGCCGTTCTTGATGTCGTCGAAGTTCAGGGTCGCCGTCTCGTTCTTCTTCTTGTCGCGGACTGTGATGGTCCCGGCCTTGTCATCCTCGCTCACCAGCTCGAGGTCGGGGTTGGCGCGGACGATCATCTCGGCCGTCGTCTTGGCCGGGTTCTTGCTGAACTGATCGAACTTCTTCTTGGCGAAGTACCCGCCGACAGCGAGGACCATGGCGCCGATGACGAGGATGACACCGCACCCGATGGCGATCCAGCCGAGCGGGCCCATGCCCTTTTTGGGCGGTTGCGGGCTCTGTGCATAATTAGTACTCATGAAAGACCCCCTGTGGATGAGGATGCCGTGGTTTACGCTGCGGCTCTCCGAGGGGCAAAGATATCATGGCAAAAATCGTCGTGAGAGGGAGAGGAGAGCGCCCGCCGATGTATCGAACCCGTCCCGCCGCCTTCGTCCTTGCCGCCATCCTCCTCGCTGCCGGGCGCGGGGCGGCGCTGCCCTTCCCGGCGGCGGTCGCCGTCTTCCCCACCGGCGTCGCGCCGGCCTCGGCGGAGACGGTCGTCGCGCCGGGTAGGAAGCTCTCCCTGCGGCCCGGACCCGGGGTGGGCGCCGCCGTCGTCTTCCGCGAGCCGAACCACCTGGCGACCATGGTGACCCTGGGCGTTGCCCGGCTCCCCCTGCGGCTGGCGGGCGCGGGTGGTTCCACCTCCGGCGGCGGGATCGACCTCGTTCCCCTCTCGGTCGTCGAGCAGCTCCGCGGGACGCGCGGCCGTCTGGAACCCTACGTGGGGGCCGGCATCACTCTCCCGCTCACCCCCAGGGCTGAGCTCTCCAGCGCCCTGCGGCAGGCGGGGATCGACGCGATCCGCCGGCCCGATCACCCCGCCCTGGTGGTGAGCGCGGGGGTCGACGTGACCCTCTCCGAGCGCACGGCCTTCGTCGTCGATCTGCACTGGGTGCCCTACGCCGAGACCCTGGTGGTCGTCCCCAAGGGGGAGGTCTTCAAGAGCCAGGAGCTGATGCTCGATTTCAACCCGCTGACGGTGTCGGTCGGGGTGGCCTGGAGGCCGGTCCGGCCGTGAGGCTCCCCGTGCTGGCGGCGGGCGCGGCCGGCGCCCTCCTCACCCTCCTCTCCTGCCAGGGAACGGCCCCGCCGGCCGCTCCGCCGCCTCCCTCTCCCGCAGCGGTGGCACCTGCGCCGGCTGTCGCCCGCCGCGTCCTCCTACTGAGCCTCGACGGGGCGGCGAGCGAGACTCTCCACCGCCTCTACGCCGAGGGGAATCTCGATGCCGGCGGCTTCGCCCGCTTCTTCCGCGAGGGGCAGGTGGCCGAGGCCATCGTGCCGGTCAACCCGACCCTCACCTCGCCCAACCACATCAGCCTGGCGACCGGCTACGACGCCGGCTCGACCGGGATCGTCAGCAACCGCTTTCATTGGCCGGGCACCCCCTGGCCCTCCGTGGTGAGCGGCTTCAACGCGCCCATCGGCACCGACACCCTGTGGGAGGCGGCCCGGCGGCAGGGCAAGCGGGTCGGCTGCGTCACCTGGCCCGGGGTCGACGGCAGGGACGACCGCCGGCGCGCCGACTGGGGGATGATCTACACCCAGCCCGACCGTCCGTCGGCCCTCGTGACCCTCGGGCGCCGGGACTGGGCGCCGGCGGAGATCCCGCGCGGCCTGCCCTTCGCCGCGAGCTACGCCCCCATCCTCGCGGCTCACGTCAAGCTCCCCGGGAGCCACCCCCCGGACAACGAGGGCCTCGATCTCTTCGCCTTGGACGGCGCCGATGACGGGGTCGTGCGCTACGACCGCCTGCTCGTCCGGGCGGCCGGCACGCCGGAGCAGACCCTCGCCGCCGGCCAGTGGCTCCGCGTGCTCTCCCCGACCGGCAGCCTCTGGATCAAGGTGCTGGCGATCGACCCCGGCCTCGGGAGCGTCCGGCTCTACTTCGGCAGCGCCAATCACATCCAGGCCTATCCCGAGGGCTTCGCGGCGGCGCTCGCCCAAGCCGGCCTCGATTGGCCCGGAGCGCCGGACGAGCACCGGCTGCAGGCGTCCTGGCAGGGGCAGGCCGGGATCGACCTCGACACCTGGGCCGAGCAGACCGAACGTTTCGCCGAGTTCTTCGGCGGCAGCCTGCGGCTCGCCGCCGCGCGCTCCGACTGGGACCTGCTTCTGGGCTACTTCCCGGTGATCGACGAGGCGGGGCACACGCTCTCGCTCCTCGACCCGCGCCAGCCCGGCTTCAGCCCGGAGCGCAGCGAGGACTTCGCCCGGGGCCGCCTGCGCGCCTGGCGGGCG
>JAXDLD010000613.1:0-11493 GCA_034666805.1 Acidobacteriota bacterium | reverse complement strand
AATCCGGCTTCGCGAGACGCAGAGGCTGGGGCGGGATGGGGATTTTAATGCTCTTCCACCCTCCCAGCGTGTCATCCTGAAGCGCAGCGAAGGATCTGGGGGTTGGGATTCCGCCTCATCATCCGTCCCCGTTGCGTCCGTATCCATCCCAGCGTCCGTCAACCCCATGAACCTCTTCTTCAAGGACGGCGACGACTGTCCCTTGGTCGCCGCCCTGCAGCCGGACGTCATCACCTCCGGCGTCAACCTCTCCGTCAGCGCGCGGGACGAGATGTGCCGCCTCTTCCATTATGGGCGCGGGGAGGCGTGGGACTTCTCCCTCCACCTCTACCTGGACTCCGGGAAGAAGATCTGGCGGACCCTCCGCCAGGTCCTCCTCTGGCACTTTGGCGACCTCTCCCGGGTCTCTTCCCTCCTCGACTTCGCCGCCGGCTACGGCCGGGTCACCCGTTTCACGGCCGCCGATCTGCCGGCGGACCGGGTGTGGGTCTCGGAGATCGACCCCGACGCGGTCCGCTTCCAGGCGGAGACCTTCGGGGTGCACGGCCTCCTCTCGACCCCCGACCCGGCGGCGTTTGATCCCGGTCGCGCCTTCGACGCCATCCTCGTCTCCTCCCTCTTCACCCACCTGCCGGAGGAGCGCTTCGCCGCCTGGCTCGCGAAGCTCCTCTCCCTCGTCCGCCCCGGCGGCCTCTTGGCCTTCAGCGTCCACGACCGGAGCCTCCTCGCCGATACACCGGCGGTGGACTTCGTCTTCCGGGCGGAGAGCGAGAGCGGCTCGCTTTCCGGGAGCGAGTACGGGTCGACCTGGGTGACCGAAGGCTACGTCCGGAGCTGCCTCGACCGGCTGGCTCCCGGGCTGGCCGTCCGGCGCATCCCCCGCGGGCTCGCCAACTATCAGGATCTCTACCTGGTGACCCAGGGCATGAGCGCCCAGGGGGAGGAGGCGCTCGCCGGCCTCCGCGGGGGGGCCGAGGGGTTCGTGGAGCGCTGCTACCTCTCCGCGGCCCGGCGGCTCGCTTCGAGCGGCTGGGTGACGGACCGGTTCACCCGTCGGCCCCTCCGCGAGGTGCGGGTCTTTCTGGACGGCCAGCCCGCCCTTGCCGCCGAGCTCTGGGATCGCCCCGAGGTCGCCCAAGCCTTCCCGGGGGATGCCGGCGGCGGCCAGGGCTGGAGGGTCGAGATCCCGCTGCCCGCCGGCCGGCCCTTGGGGGAGATCGATCTCCGCCTGGTGGCGGTCGGCGCGGACGGTTACGAGGCCAGCCTGTACGAGGGGACCGCCGAATCCGCCCTCGCCCGGGTCGCCCTCTACGACGTCCTCAACCTGAGCCGGGAGAACGAGGCACTCAAGGCCCGGATCGCCGGCATGCGGGCGAGCCGGTTCTGGAAGATCCGGGAGGGGTGGTTCGCGTTGAAGCGGAAGCTGGGGATGACGGAGGAGGCGTAGAGGCCCTCCCTCCCCGGGCGCGCTCGCCGTGGTAGCATCAGATGCCCCGCCTGGAGGCGAACGCGGCCTGTTACGGAATCCTGGCCGCAGCCGTAGGAATTCGAGGAGAACCATGGACGACGTCGTCATTCTGAGCGCTGCCCGCACGCCCATCGGGGCGTTCCAGGGGGCGCTCGCCAGCCTTCCGGCCCATGCCCTGGGAGCCCGGGCCCTCACCGCCGCCATCGAGCGCGCGGGGCTCACCCCCCAGGAGATCGACCAGGTCAACCTGGGCTGTGTCCTGACCGCCGGCCAGGGGCAGGCCCCCGCACGGCAGGCGACGCTCGCCGCCGGCTGCCCGGTCTCGACCGGGGCCATCACGCTCAACAAGGTCTGCGGCTCGGGGATGCGGGCCGTGATGATCGCCGCCAACGACCTGCGCTGCGGCGACTACAAGGTCGTCGCCGCCGGTGGCATGGAGAGCATGAGCCAGGCCCCGTACCTCGCGGCCGGCGTCCGCGACGGCCTGCGCCTCGGCCACGGCAAGCTCATCGACTCGACGATCCATGACGGCCTCTGGGACCCCTACAACGACCTCCACATGGGGAATTGCGCCGAGCTCTGCGCCGCCGAGTACAAGTTCACCCGGGAGGAGCAGGACGCCTACTCGCTCGAAAGCTACCGTCGGGCCCGCGAAGCCTCCGAGAAGGGGCTCTTCGCCGAGGAGATCGTCCCCGTCTCGATCGCCGGCAAGAAGGGGGCGACGGTCGTCGACCGCGACGAGGAGCCCTTCAAGGTCGACCTGGCGAAGATGAGCAGCCTGCGACCCGCCTTCCAGAAGGACGGCACGGTGACCGCCGCCAACGCGAGCAAGATCAACGACGGCGCTGCCGCCCTGGTTTTGACCACCGCCGCCCACGCGGCGCGGCTGGGCAAGAAGCCCATCGGCAGGATCCTCGCCCACGCGAGCCTCGCCCAGAAGCCGGAGTGGTTCACCACCGCTCCGGTGGGCGCCGCCCGCGCCCTCCTCGAACGGGCGGGGTTGAAGGCCGCCGACATCGACCTCTGGGAGGTCAACGAGGCCTTCGCCGTCGTCGCCCAGGCCTTCCTCCGCGAGCTCGACCTGCCGGCCGACCGGGTCAACGTGCGCGGCGGGGCGGTGGCGCTCGGCCATCCGATCGGCTCCTCCGGGGCACGCATCGTCGTCACCCTCCTCCATGCCCTCCGCGAGCGCGGCGCCCGCTTAGGTGTAGCCGCCATCTGCATCGGCGGCGGCGAGGCCACGGCGATCCTCGTCGAGCGCACGGAAGGCTGAGGCCGGATGCCTGCCCTCCGCCCCCTCCCGCTCCTCCTCGCGGCGCTCCTCGCCAGCCTGACCCTTCTGGGGACAGGGGCGACTCCGGCGATCGGCCAGCAGCCGCCGGGCCAGCCGCCCGGCGCCAGCACCCCCGGCTCCGCCCCGGCCCCCGCCCAGCCGCAGCCGGGGGACCCCCAGCCGGGCGGCGGCAGCCTGCCCCGGGTCGTCCTGCCGGGGCAGCCGCCCAAACCCGAGCCCGGAGTCCCGACGACCACCAGCGCCCCGGCCAAGGCGCCCGGAGCCCCCGTGCCGACCCCCGCTCCCGAGGACCCCAATCGGATCCAGTTCAACCTCAACTTCCCCAAGGAGCAGGGGGGCGGGAGCGCCGCCGGGAGCGCCGCCTCCCTGGAGTACGTGCGAGAGACCTTCGCCGTGCTGGCGGGGAACGTCAAGGTGAAGTACCAGGACATCGACCTCTCGGCCGACCGCGCCGAGATCGACCTCCAGACCAAGGTGGTGACCGCGACCGGCCACGTCATCGTCGACCAGGGGCCGCGCCGGATGTCGGGCGAGACCTTGAAGTTCGACCTGGACACCAAGACCGGCACGCTCGCGAACGCCACCGCCCAGGTGCAGCCCGACTACTACTTCACCGGCCGCGAGATCTCGAAGACGGGCGACGACACCTACGAGGTGGTCGACGGCGTCTTCACCTCCTGCAGCCAGAAGACGCCGGACTGGAGCTTCAAGCTCGGCCGGGCGGAAGTCGAGGTCGAGGGCTACGCCCGTATCCACCGCGCGACCTTGAAGGCGAAGAAGCTGCCGCTCTTCTACACCCCCTACATCCTCTGGCCGGCCAAGGCGGAGCGCACCTCGGGCCTCCTCATCCCCAACCTCGGCTACTCGGCGACCCGCGGGGCGCTCTTCGGCCTCGCTTACTACCAGGTCCTCGGCCCGAGCTACGACACCACCTTCCACTTCGACGAGTACAGCAAGAGGTACTTCGGGGTGGGGGACGAGTTCCGCTACCACCCGACCGAGGGGACCGTCGGGGCCTTCCTGGGCTACGCCATCAAGGACCCCACCGTCGACCGCTACCGCTGGAAGGTCCTCTTAAACCAGGTCACCGAGGACCTGCCCTTCGACATGCGCGGGGTGCTCTCCTACCAGAAGGTCTCGGACTTCAACTACTACCGCGACTTCGAGCGCGACATCACGGCCAACAGCCTGCGCTCGATCTACAGCCGCGGCTTCGTCACCGGCAACTGGGGGCCCCACCTCCTCAACTTCCTGCTCGACGACCGGGCCACCTTCGTCAACACCGGCGGCGACAATAACGTCCTCGACACCAAGAACAGCGTCGTCCAGAGGAAGCTCCCCGAGCTCGAATACCGCCTGCGCTCGACCCAGCTCGGCAAGACCCCGCTCTACCTCCAGTTCCGCGGCTCGCTCGACCAACTGGACATCGCGCGGCCGGGGAGCTTCGCCGGCCGCTACGGCCGGGTCGACGTCTTCCCGGAGCTGACTCTTCCCATCCGCACCTTCCCCTGGCTGTCGCTCGCGGTGACCGGCGGCGAGCGCCTCACCTGGTATGGCAACAAGGTCGACCCCACGGGCACGAAGCTCGCGGGCGGCGGCCTGACGCGTACCCTCCCCGAGGCCAGCGCCGAGCTCGTGGGGCCGTCGTTCACCCGCATCTTCAACGGCTTCGGGCCGTTCGGCAAGATCAAGCACGTCATCGAGCCGCGCTGGACCTACACCTACCAGGGGACGATCGACAAGCCCGAGGAGATCCCGCTCTTCGACGAGGTCGATTTCCAGTCGGCGACCGACTTCGGCCGGATCGCCTTGGACAACCGCGTGCTCGCCAAGCCCAAGGACGAGAAGAACGGGAGCGCGCGCGAGATCCTCTTAGTCGAGGTCGCCCGCTCCTACAGCTTCGACCCCAACCAGCCTCTCCAGAGCGGGCAGATCCCGCCTTCCGAGACCGGGCCGCCCACCCCGATCCTGACCTCCAAGGCGGGGCCGTTCGAGGGGCTCATCCGCTTCAACCCGACCGAGGTCACCTCGCTCAAGTACGAGGTGACCTACGACACCCTCTTCAAGCGTCTGTCGGGGACCGCGGTCTCGGGCAACCTCGTCTTCGGGCCCGACACCTTCGGCCTGTCGTGGTTCACCCGCTACCTGCCGGCGACCGGCGAGAAGCAGAACGACCAGATCGGCCTCTCCGGGAGCATCGAGATCATCCCCAAGCGCCTGCACCTGGACGCCCAGATCAGCTTCGATGCCCAGAACCATCTCCTCCAGCAGCAGCGCTACATCGCGAGCTGGGCGTCGCAGTGCTTCGGCTTCCAGGTCGAGCTGCGCGACTACCGCTCCGGGATCGGCCCGCTCGCCCAGCGCACGACCGACTACCGCTTCTCGCTGTCGCTCAAGAACGTGGGCACCTTCCTGGACCTGAGCGGCCGCGCCTACGGGCAGTAAGAGAGAGCCATGAAAGGATTGATCCTCTCCGGCGGGAAGGGGACGCGGCTCCGGCCGCTCACCTACACTTCCGCCAAGCAGCTCGTGCCGGTCGCCAACAAGCCGGTGCTCTTCTACGCCATCGAGGCGATGATCGAGGCCGGGATCACGGAGATCGGCATCGTCGTCGGCGACACCCGGGCCGAGATCAAGGCGGCGGTTCTGGATGGCGCCCGCTTCGGCGCCAAGGTCACCTACATCGAGCAGGACGAGCCCCGGGGCCTCGCCCACGCGGTGATGATCGCCCAGGACTTCCTGGCCGACACGCCGTTCGTCATGTACCTGGGGGACAACCTGATCGCGGGCGGCATCACCAGCCTGGTCGAGGAGTACCGGAGCTCGGGCTGCAACGCCGAGATCCTCTTAGCCGAGGTGCCGAACCCCGAGCAGTTCGGGGTCGCCGAGCTCGCCCCCGGCGGCAAGGTCGAGCGTCTGGTCGAAAAGCCCAAGGAGCCGAAGAGCAACCTGGCTTTAGTCGGCGTCTATATGTTCGACTCGCACATCTTCGAGTCGGTCCACCGGATCAAGCCCTCGAAGCGCGGCGAGCTCGAGATCACCGACGCCATCCAGGACCTCATCGACCGCGGTCTCTCCGTCCACCCGCACATCGTCCGCGGCTGGTGGAAGGACACCGGCAAGCTCGAGGACATGCTGGAGGCCAACCGGATCGTGCTCGAGACCCTGGACGTCCCCCGGCAGAAGGAGGACGCCGGGAGCGGCAGCCGGATCGAGGGGCGGGTTCGGATCGGGAAGGGGGTCGAGATCGTCGACTCGCTGGTGCGCGGACCGGTCGTCATCGGCGACGGGGCGCGCCTGGAGCACGCCTTCGTCGGCCCCTACACGTCGATCGGCGAGCGCTGCAAGATCGAGCGCTGCGAGATCGAAAACTCGATCGTCTTAGCCGACTGCGAGATCAAGGACATTCCCTTGCGGATCGACGGCTCGCTGATCGGCCGGAACGTCCGCATCGTCAAGACCGACCAGAAGCCCAAGGCCTACCGCTTCATGCTCGGGGACAACTCCGAGGTGGGGATCACCTAGACGTGCGCACCCTGATCCTTGGCGGCACCGGGATGCTGGGCCGGGCGGTCACCGCCGCGGCCAGGAAGCTCGGCTTCCCCGCCCTGGCCCTGTCGCACGCCCAGGCCGACGTCCGCGACCGCGAGCGCCTCCTCTACTGGGCGCGGGAGTTCCGGCCGGAGCTGGTGGTCAACGCCGCCGCCTATACGAAGGTCGATCTGGCGGAGACGGAGCGCGAGGCGGCCTTCGCCGTCAACGGCGCCGCGGTCGACGCGGTAGCCGAGGCCGCCGCCGCCGCGACTCCAGGCGGTGCCGTCCTCCTCCAGGTCTCGACCGACTACGTTTTCGACGGCAAGTCGAGCGCGCCCTACGGGGAAGACGCGCCGACCGCGCCGCTCTCGGCCTACGGGGAGAGCAAGCTCGAGGGCGAACGCCTGGCGCTCCAGTACGGCCGCGCCCTGGTGCTGCGGACGAGCTGGCTCTTCGGCCCCGGCGGCCCCAACTTCGTCGCCACGATCGTCCGTCTGCTCGCCGGGGGCAAGCCCCTGCGGGTGGTCGACGATCAACTCGGCGGTCCCACCTACACCCCCTATCTGGCCGGAGCGCTGCTCGACCTGGCACCGCTCGCCGCGGGCGGTCTCTCGGGCGTGATCCACTACCAGAACCGCGAGCCGGTGACCTGGTATGGTTTAGCCTGTGAGATCGCGCGCCTCGCTTCGGGGCCGGCAGCGGCCGCCGCGGTCGTCCCGGTCGGCACGGCGGAGTTCCCCCGTCCGGCGGTCCGCCCGGCCTTCTCGGTCCTCGACGTCCGCCGTTTCGAGGCCGCGGCCGGCCGGCGGGTCGAGCCCTGGGAGATGGGGCTTTCCGAATACATGAAATCCCTCGCGGGAGGAGAGAGTCGATGAAGGCTTTGATCACTGGCATCACCGGTTTCGCCGGGTCGCACCTGGCGGAGTACCTGCTGGCCGAGCACAAGGACGTGGGCGTATTTGGCACCTATCGCTGGCGCAGCCGCATGGACAACGTCGAGCACCTGGAGGGGCAGATCCAGCTGGTCGAGAGCGACCTCCGGGACTACACCTCGGTCTACGCCGCTTTAGACCGCATCCGGCCGGACTACATCTTCCACCTGGCGGCCCAGAGCTTCGTCCCCTCGTCGTGGACGGCGCCGGCCGAGACCCTGACCACCAACATCGCCGGGCAGACCAACGTCTTCGAGGCGGTCCGCGCCTTGGGGCTCGACCCGGTGATCCAGATCGCCTGCTCCTCCGAGCAGTACGGCCTCGTGCACCCCGACGAGGTGCCGATCAAGGAGACCAATCCGCTCCGGCCGCTCTCCCCCTACGCGGTCTCCAAGGTGGCGCAGGACTTCCTCGGCTATCAGTACTTCCAGAGCTACGGGATGAAGGTCATCCGCACCCGCGGCTTCAACCACACCGGCCCGCGGCGCGGCCATCCCTTCGTCACCTCGAACTTCTGCCGCCAGGTGGCCTCGATCGAGGCCGGCTTCCAGGAGCCGGTGATCCGGGTGGGGAACCTGGAAGCCATCCGCGACTTCACCGACGTCCGCGACATGGTGCGCGCCTACTGGCTGGGGGTGACCAAGGGGCGGCCGGGAGAGGTCTACAACATCGCCACGGGGGAGGGGATCAGCATCCGCGCCCTCCTCGACAAAATCCTCGGCCTCTCGAACGTCCACGTGAAAGTGGAGGTCGATCCGGACCGCCTGCGCCCCTCGGACGTCGAGATCCTGATCGGCGACAGCTCGAAGTTCCGCGCCGACACCGGCTGGGCGCCGCGCATCCCCTTCGACCAGACGGTCCAGGACCTCCTCGACTACTGGCGGGAGGTCGTGGCGCGCCGGAAGCGCCCGGTCGCCGCCCCGGCCTCGGCGTAGACGAGACCGGGTCCATGCGCATCCTCATCACCGGCATCAGCGGTTTCGTGGGTCCTCGCCTCGCGCGCTACCTCCTCTCCCGGGGCGACGAGGTCGCCGGCACCTACCTGATGGACGCCCGCCCGCATCTCCAGGGGGTGGACCTCCACGAGGCCGATCTCCTCGACGCGCCGGGGCTCGCCCGGGTGATCGCCGCCGTCGACCCCGAGGCGGTGGTCAATCTCGCCGGCCTCTCCCACGTGGGGGAGTCCTGGAAGCGGATGGGCGAGTACTTCCGGGTCAACGTCCTGGGGACGGAGAACCTCCTCCATGCCGCCGCCGGGAGGCGGGTGGTGGTGGCGTCGTCGGCCGAGGTCTACGGCGCGGTGCCACCCGAGCGGCAGCCGATCCGCGAGGAGGAGCCGGTCGACCCGCGCACCCCGTACGCCATGACCAAGGCGGCCTCGGAGCGTCTCGCCTACGCCCACGGGGCGGTGGTGATGCGCGCTTTCAACCTGGTGGGTCCGGGTCAGGCGCCGAACTTCGCCCTCCCGACCTTCGCCGCCCAGCTCGCGGCGATCGCCCGCGGCGAGCAGGAGCCGGTGCTGAAAGTGGGCAACCTTTCGGCCCGCCGCGACTTCCTGCACGTGGACGACGGCGCCGCCGCCCTCCGTCTCCTGGTCGAGAAAGGGGAGCCGGGCGGCACCTACAACCTGGCGAGCGGGACCGCCTTGTCGATCGCCGAGGCGCTCGAGCGGCTGCAAGCGGTCTCGGGGGTCGACGCGAGGATCGAGACCGACCCCGAGAGAATGCGGCCGGCCGATCTGCCGCTGCTCCTAGGGGACAACCGGCGGCTGCAGGCGTTGGGTTGGAAGCCGGAGCGGTCGCTCGACGAGGCGCTGGCGGATCTCTGGGCGGCGGTGCGGGGGTAACTCAGTCCCCTTCAGCGCACCCGGACCGCGACCGCCCGGGAGAGCCGGACCCTGACCACCGAGCCGCGCGGCACGACGACCTCGCGGCCGGGGGTGTGGGCCGCGACGGCGGTGCCGATCGCCGCTCCGAGGAGGCCGCCGATCACCGTCCGGTGATCCCGGTTGCCGCCGCCCACGTTGTGGCCGACGATGGCGCCGCCCGCGGCCGAACCGCCGATGATCGCCGTGTCCCGTCCCGCCTTGTTCCGTCCGGTCTCGGCGAACGAGGCGTGGATGGGCACCGTGGGGCCGTGGGGCAGGACCAGCGAGGTGAAGCGCACGCCGAGGACCTGCTGGCCGCCGATCTTGCGCGTGCCTCCGGCCCGGGTGACGACACCCACCACCTCGGAGCCGCGGGGAATGGCGACCACCCCACGGGCATGCACAGGAGAGGTGACGCGGGCGCGGAAGCTCTCGCCCACCCGGCTGGTCCGGCTGCTCAGGGTGCGCTCGAGCTCGACCGCCAGGCGAGTGCCGGACGGCACGGTGACGACCGCCGACGGCGGGGTTGAGCGGACGGGGGTGGAACGAACCGGCGTGGACCGAACCGGAGTCGAATGCGCCGGGGCCGGCCTCACCCTCACCGGGCGGGTTTCGACCGGGGCGGCCGGCGTGCTTTCCGGCTCCGGCTCCGGCACCGCGGCGGCGGTCTGCTGCCCCTCACGCTCCTCGAGCCGGCGCTCGCGGGCTTCGAGCGCGGCCTGGCGCTCGTCGAGCTGGCGCTGCCGGGCCGCCAGGTCCTGGGCGGTGGTGTCCGGCTTCGGGGCCGCCGGATCCGGGCTGTCGACGGTCCGCGGGTCGGGGTTGAGCTCGTTCTGCGGCGCGGTTTTCGCACTCTGCGCGTTCTGGACGTTCTGCGGCGGCTGAACGGTCGTGGGGACGCCGGCCGAGACCGGCCCGGAGGCGGTCGAGCTGCCGTTACCGTTCTTGTGGCAGCCGGCCCCCAGGAGGGCTCCGGCGCAGAGCAGGGCGGTCAGGAATGGACGTGCCTGTGAGTTTCTCATGCTTCGCTCCTTCGGCCGGCAGATCCAGCCAGACCAGGAAAGAGCAACTCGCATGCCATGGATGCAAGGGTGGCCGCTTCCGCCGGCCGGCCGATGCCGGTAGCATGAGGGGGATTGTCCGCAACGGTTTCGTATCCTTGACCCATGAGGTGAGCATGGCCTCCACCCCTTTGACCCTCCCGCCGGCCGCTCCCAAGATGAGCCCCGGCCACCACATGCGCTTCCACGCCCCGCACGTCCATCTGGCGCCCGCCTTTGGGGCCGGCTGGTTCGGGGCGAAGGCGGAGGCGTTCGCGCGCTTCTTCGGCACCCCGACCTTCCTCATCACCCAGTCGGTGGTCGTCTTCGGCTGGATCCTCGCCAACGTCGCCGGCTGGGTGAAGTTCGACCTCTATCCCTTCATCCTCCTGAACCTCGCCTTCAGCCTCCAGGCGGCCTACGCGGCACCGCTCATCCTTCTCGCCCAGACCCGTCAGGCCGATCGCGACAAGGCGCTCGCCGAGGCGGACGCCCTGCACCGCGAGGCCCTGGCGCAGGCGAACCTCGAACGGCAGGAGGTGGCGGCCCGCCAGGGGGATCAGCTCCTGGAGCTCCTGCGGCAGAATACGGAGCTCACCCGCCTCACCCAGCAGTTGACCGCCCGGATCGAGGAGCTGACCGGGGAGATCCACCGGCGGACCTGCATGGGTCAGGTGTAGGGCAAGACGGGAAGAAAGGGAGCCCGGCCGAAGCGCCGGGCTCCTCTCGGTGGACGAGCTTACAGGCCCGGGCCGTTGGGGGGCGGCTGCTGCCGCCTGCCGCGGGGGTGTCCCTGCGGCTGACCCTGCTGGCCGCCGCGGGGGCGGTTGTTCTGGGCCTGCTGGGGCGCCTGACGCTGCTGCTGCTGGCGCTCGGCACGCTGCTGCTGGCGGGCCGCCATCTGTTGCTGGCGATCCTGAGCCTGCTGGTTTCTCTGGTTGGCCTGCTGGCGCTCGGCGCGCTGCTGCTGGCGGGCCGCCATCTGCTGCTGGCGATCCTGAGCCTGCTGGTTTCTCTGATTGGCCTGCTGGCGTTCGGCACGCTGCTGCTGGCGGGCCGCCATCTGCTGCTGGCGGTCCTGAGCCTGCTGGTTCCGCTGATTGGCCTGCTGGCGCTCGGCGCGCTGCTGCTGGCGAGCCGCGATCTGCTGCTGGCGGGCCTGAGCCTGCTGGTTTCTCTGATTGGCCTGCTGGCGCTCGGCACGCTGCTGCTGGCGGGCCGCGATCTGCTGTTGGCGCCCTTGTGCCTGCTGGTTCCGCTGATTGGCCTGCTGGCGCTCGGCACGCTGCTGCTGGCGGGCCGCCATCTGCTGCTGGCGCCCTTGAGCCTGCTGGTTCCGCTGGTTGGCCTGCTGGCGC
>JAXDLD010000612.1:0-5678 GCA_034666805.1 Acidobacteriota bacterium | reverse complement strand
CGACGAAGTTCCCGAAGCCGTCGGTCCGCCCCACCCTGAGCTCGGTGACCTGGCTGGTAGCGCCGGAGACCGGGTTCTGGTGACACTCACGGCAGGCCTGGGCGTTGTAGACTGGGCCCAAGCCGTCGGCATTGTCCTCCACCGAGTCGAAGTTCGCCCGATCGAGGTCCATCTGTGCCTGCGACTCGAAACCGTTGGTCAGGTTGTCGAACCCGGCGGGAGCTTCCGTCGCGGTGATGGCGTACACCACCGGGGCGGCCAGGATCAATCCCACCGCGAGCCCGTTGGTCACCAGGCGGCGCCCGGTCCAGCTTTGCTTCATTCCCTTCATCTCCAATCCTCCTTGCAGCGGACAAGAAGACCGGCGCTCGACGGTACGATCGGCCCGACTAGGGCCGTTCGTAAAGCTCCGGTCCGCATGGAACACCCCCAGGTGAACCTTCCAGCTCCTCGCTTCGCGGGACAACTACTAATATTGAAGTGAGCGACTAGGCGCTTACTGAATAGAGTGCGGGCCGAGCCTGAAAGCGAGACGAGAAACCGAGGATTTAATTCAGGAGGGGGCGCGGCAAGGAACCGCCCCCACCCCTGGACGGGCGTGGGGGCGAAAGGGAGCTCTCGGGTTACTGGAGGACGACGCCCGGGTGCGACTCCTGGAACGCCTGGAACGCGCTCAGCCGGAGACGCCGGGAGTCCGGCCGGCTGATGACGTGGCGCTGCACGAGCTGGGCGAGCGACCGGGAGACGCACTGCGAATAGTCGCCGGCAGCATTCTGCCCGCTGAGCGGGGCATCATAGGCGCACGGGATCTCGGGGAAGAGGATCTTCTCGCCGGCCTTGACGCCGTAGAGGCGGTTGCGGACGCCGCCACCCTGGCCCGGCCACTGCACCTCGAGGGTGCCGGTGGCCGCGTTGCCCATGCCGAAGGTCGCGACCTTCGAGTCCTGGGAGGCGTAGCTCGCGCCGCCGATCACCGGGTGGAGGGCCCGCTTGCCGCCCGCCGGGGTGAACTTGACGATGGCGCCGAAGCCGTCCAAGTTGTTCCGGCCTTCCGCCGTGAGGCCCTTGGTGCCGACGATGTGGACCTGCGCCCACTTGTTGCCATTGTTGGCGCTGTTCATCTCGATGTGCACGTCGCCGGGGGCGAAGGAGTGCGGGATGTAGGTGAAGAAGCCGGGCTGGATACGGGTCGTCCAGGCGACCTCGGTGGTGGCGATGCTGTCGAAGACCGAGCCGGTGGCGCCGCCGAGGACCACGGTCCACAGCACGTTGCGGTTGGTCGGCGCGGTGATCGGGAGGATCGTCACCGTGGCGGCGTTGACGATGTCGTCGAAGCCGTCGCCGTTCAGGTCGCCGATCGCGACGCCCTGGACCTGGCGGAAGCGGTTGTCGCCGAGCGCCGTCTTCTCCCAGGTGAAGTTCGCCGAGCAGGAACCGGTGTTGCGCAGGAGAACGCCCGGGTTGTCCGTGGAGATGAGGTTCAAGAGGTCCTCGTCACCGTACCAGACGATGTCCGAATCGCCGTCGTTGTCGGCGTCGAAGCTCGAGGTGCCCCAGCCGAAGGGGGTGCCGACGAGGGAGCCGACGCCCGGATCGACGAAGCCCTTGGGCCCGCCCAGGTACCACCTGGAGTTGAGCGCCGTCGAACCGCCCACGTAGACGCCCAGGTTGGTGGTGAAGAAGTCGAGGTAGCCGTCGCAGTTGTAGTCGGCCCAGGAGAGGCCCATCCACGATCCGGTGTTGGTGTTGGCGTCCAAGCCGCGAGACAGGGTGACGTCGGTGAAGAAGCCGGTGCCATCGTTCTCGAAGATACGGTTCAGGCCGGCGTTGTTGCCGGACTGGCTGCCCTGGCTGTCGGACCAGACGATGTCGACGGCGCCGTCCTGGTTGTAGTCGACGGCCGAGATGGACCAGGTATAAGTGCCCAGACCGGCCGGGATGCCGGCGATGTTGTGGAGGCCGCGGGCCTCGCTCTGCTCGCTGAACACGTTGTGGCCGAGGTTCATGAAGAGCAGGTTCTGTTCGTTACCCGGCCAGTAGACCGAGGTTCCGAAGACCGGGCCGCGCTGGTTCCAGTCGTCATGGGTGTAGGAGACGGCGATGTCCAAGAGGCCGTCGCCATTGAAGTCGCCCATCGAGCAGCCCGAGGGGTTGAGGCCCAGGGGAGCGGCGACGCCGGCGCGGGCGGTGACGTCGCTGAAGGTGCCGTTGCCGTTGTTGTGGAAGAGGGCGTTCGGGCCGCCGGTGCCGAGGACGTAGAGGTCCTCGTTGCCGTCGTTGTCGATGTCGCCGAAGCAGACGGCGGCGCTGTCCTGCGAGACTGCGCCGGCGCCGGACGCGGCGCCGACGTCGACGAACGTCAGCTTGCCCGTCTCCTTGAGCATGTTCTTGTACAGGCTGTTGGCGGTGCCCGGACCGTTGGTCACGTAGATGTCCTGGTCGCCGTCGTTGTCATAGTCGAAGATGGCGACGCCCGGGACGCCCCAGGGCTTCTGGGGGGTGTTCGGCACGGTGGTGCTCGGGAAGGTGGCCGACGGGATGGGGCTCGAAGCCTCGATCGCGCGCCGCCTGGCCAGGCGGGGAGAGGCGGTACGAGCGTAGTTGATGCCGTTTGCCGAGGTGGCGATGTTGCTGAACGTGATGCCGCCGTCCACGCCGGCCGCGGAGGCCGAGCCGACGGTCGCGAGGAGCAGCGCACAGGCGCCCCCCGCGAGCTGCGACCATGTCTTGATCCGTCCCATGAAAGTCTCCTTTGACAAAAATGAAGCCGTTCGACCCTTCGAAGCCGTATAAGGCTTCGCAGATTGTGTGCGGTCCAACCTTAGAGTGAGCCCGCGGGCCTGAATCGGGACAACCTCCGACAACCTGGAATTACACTCGCCCTGCCCGGAGGCGAGGAGCTCTAAAGGTGCCCATAAGTTCATGAGTGTGGCAGACCGTCCCAAACGGGACGGCGGTGGCCCGATTGTCATCTCGCGGTAACCTTCCGGCGGAGAGTATCACTTTTGGCTCGCCGGAGACCTACCCCGCCGGCAGCAGAGACGGAAAATCGGTGCTGCCGGTGACCGGGCCGGCCTTGCCGTGGGCGTCGACCCGGATGCCCGCCCAGCGCAGGCGATCGAAGTCCAGGGTGCGGGCGGCCTGGGAGAGGCAGACGAGGAGGTCGGGCTTGAGCATTCCCGAGAAGCCCTTGCGGCCGCCGACCTCGACCGTCACCGGCCGGCTCCAGTCGACCATCCCCTCTCCCACCCAGACCGTCATCTCCCCCACGTGCCGCCGCAGCACCTTGAGCGTCTGCCCGACGACCTCCCCCTGCAGGTGACCCAGGAGCTCGCGCACGGTGCGGCCGAACGCCTGCTCCTCGCTCTCGCCCGGCCGCCTGGAGTAGGCGGGGAGGTCGCCGCCCCAGCGCTCGCCCTCCCAGGTGTGGGCCTCCAGCCAGTAGCTGCTCCCCTGGTGGAGGTGACGGAAGTTGTGCTCGACCTGCCGCGGGTAGCGCTGGCGCCGGCCGGTGAGCAGCTCGCGGAGCGCCGACGCCGGCGGCATGGCGCCGCCGTGGCCCCGGCCGGGGATCTCGACGTTCTTCCAGAGCGGCAGGCTCATCGCCCGGCTCCACTGGACGAGCCGCGCGTTGAGGGCGGCGATCCCCCCCAGGGAGTCGGGGCCGCGCACCCCCAAAACCTCGAGGGTGTCCTCCGCGCCCCAGACGTTCAGCACCGGCAGATGGGTGAAATTGGGGAGCATGGCCCGCCAGATGCCGTCCGTGGTCGGCGGGATGCTGAAGGCGGAGGAGATCGGCACCGCCCCGGCGAGCTGGTCGGCATGGAGGCAGGCGACCGCCCAGGTGGCGTAGCCTCCCAGGGAGTAACCGAGGGCGTAGACCCGGTCGCTGTCGACGTGCACGGCCTCGCGCACGGCGCGCAGGATGGCCAGGTGGTCGACCGTGAAAGGGGGGGGGGCGTCGAGCCCGGTCTGGTGGTACTCGGTCGGGGCGGCGACGATGAACTCCTCGACCCGGGGGCCCAGGAGCTGCTTCTCGACGTAGTCGAGGAAGAAGGGACCGTTGCCGCCGCTCGGATGGAGGGCGTAGATCAGCGGCCACGGGCGGCGCGGGTCGTAGCCCCGCGGCAGGCGGAGAGTCACGGTCCGCACCTGCCCGTAGCCGACCGGCACCCGCAGCTCGGCCAAACCCGGCTTCATGGGCCGGTGGAGGTCGAGCCGGTGCAGCCACTCCCCCACCCGTTCCCGGCGGAAGGCGGAGTCGGCCTGGGCATGGGCGGCGAGCTCGGCCCGCCGGCCGGGGTCCTGGGTGGCGAAGAAGGCCTTGAGGTCGGCGAGGATCGTCGCCTCGCTCGCGGCGGCGGGCCTGGCGCCCGTGGCGAGCAGGGCGAAGCTCAAGAGGGCGCCCGTGCGGCGCCAGCGGGTGAGAGTCATCTAATCTCCTGTGGTCTCGCGTGAATCCTAAAACCACAACCGGGGCGGCACAAGCTTATAGATGGTGCAGTACAACATCGAATGTCCCCGGAGTCGCCCCCCAGGTGACTCCGACCCGGTAGGGCAGGTCGCGGGAGAGCGCCCAGACGTCCTCGGGCTCGACGACCGGGAGGCCCGCCCCCGCCCGGTGGCCGCGGAGGGCCTCCTGGAGGTCCGCCACGGTCGCCAGGCCGGGGTCGCCCCCGTGGAGCAGCGACTCGGCCGCGACCTCCGCCGCGAGACGGGCGTTGGGCACGCCGGTGATCCCCAGGCGGCCCGGCGCTGTATCCAGCAGGAGGCGGCGCAGGGCGGCGAGCGACAGGCCTTCTCCACTCCAGTCGAGCCATCGCTCGGGGGCGGGTGCCGGCGGCGCGCCGCCCGCAAGGGTCAGGGTGACGTCGTAGCGAAAACGGGTCAGCTCGTTTCTCGCCCGGCCGCGCTTGAGCTGGACGTCGATACCGGCGAGCCCGGGGAGGGCGGCGAAGAGGGAGGGGGCGAGCACCAGCTCCCGCTCCCGGCTCACCCGGCTCGCCAGCCGCTCGCGGATCGCGGCTAAGGGGGTGGCTCCATCCGCCTGCTGCAGGAGGACGGAGAGGTGGAAGGTCGAGAGGAGCGGCAGGCTGCGGAGGTCGCCCAGGAAGATGCGCGCCCCCGGCGCCGCCAGGGCGGAGATCCCGGCGAGGACCCGGCTCAGGTAATCCAGATCCGGGAAGTACTGGACGACGGAGCTCAAGACGATGGTGTCGAACCGCCCCCGGGGCAGGCCGCCGAGGTCGTCCGCCGCCTGCTGCCGCACGACGACGTCGAGGTCCCGGCCGGCGAACGCCCGGGAAACCGCGGCCACCGCCTCGGCGGAGAAGTCGATCCCCCAGCACTCCTCGCAGGCGGGGGCGAGGCGGTTGAGGAGGAGCCCCATGCCGCAGCCGATCTCGAGCAGCCGGCGGGGACGGAGGGCTAAGATCCGTTCGACCGTCCGGCCGATCCACTCGCGCATCTCCCGCTCGGCGATCGGCCGCCCCGTGTAGCTGCTGGTCCAGCCCGCAAGCTCGAGCGGTGTATCCCCGGGAGCGGTCGAACGGCTGTAGATGTCGCTCCACAACGTGCGCCACTCCAGGATGGCGGTCTCTCCGCGGCCTCCCATGGTCGTTCCTCCTCAGTACAGCAGGGCGTAACCGAGCTTGACGAAAAACGTCCGGTCGGTCTGG
>JAXDLD010000611.1:0-6302 GCA_034666805.1 Acidobacteriota bacterium | reverse complement strand
CTCGACGCCGACCTCGTCGTCGATGCCGCCGGAGCCGGCGGCTTCCTCGCCCGGCACCTCGGCATCCCCTCAGCCCTCGACAGGATCGGGCTGCGGACGAGCCTGGTCTACGGGCACTTCGCGGACGTCCCGCCCTTCCCCGGCACGGCACTCGACGCCGATTTCCCTCCCGGCCCCTACCCGGACGAGCAGGCGGCCGTTCACCACGTGCTGGAGGAGGGGTGGATGTACGTTCTCCCCTTCGATCATGGGGTGGTGAGCGCCGGGGTGGTCCTCGCCCGGGCGGCGGAGCGGGATCGGGCCGCCCGGCTCACCCCCGAGCGCGCCTGGGAGGAGATCCTGGGGCGCTACCCGACCCTCGCGGCGCAGTGGAGCGGCGCCCGCCCGCTGCGGCCCCTGGCGACCGTTCCCCTGCTCCAGCACCGCCTGGAGCGGGCGGCCGGCGACGGCTGGGCCCTCCTGCCGCACGCCTTCTGCTTCTTCTCCCCCCTGTTCTCGACCGGCATCGCCTGGAGCCTCCTCGCGGTGGAGCGCCTCGCCCTCCTCCTCGAAGATCAGGACGACCCCCGAGCGCTCGGCGACGGCCTCGACCGCTACGGATCGCTCCTCGCGAGCGAAGCCGAGCACCTGCGGCAGCTCGTCGAGGGCGCCTACGCGGCGGCGGGCCGGGGCTTCGATCTCCTCGCCGCTTTCTCCGACCTCTACTTCGCCGCCGCCAGCTTCTCCGAGATCCGCCAGCGGCTGTTCGATACTCCGGAGGACGGCGGGCCTTGGGCCTGGGAGGGGTTCCTCGGGAGCGGGGACCCGGTGCTCCGCGAAGCTCTCGGACGGACGCTCGAAGACCTGCGGACGCTCCCCGTCGACCGCTTCTCGGCCGACCTGGCCCGCCGCATCGCGCCGCGCAACGTGGCGGGGCTCGCCGATCCCTCCCGCAACCACCTGTATCCCGTGGACCTGGCGCCGCTCCTCCGCCATCCCGAGCGGGTGGGCCTGACCGAGGAAGGGTTGCGGCGGCGGCTCGACCGGCTGCGCTCCTGATCCGTGCCACAATGGTGGGCCATGCACCCGCTACTCCTCCAACTCGCCCGGCATGGGTTCGCGATCGTCCTCGGGAATATCCTCTTAGAGCGCCTCGGCCTCCCCATTCCGGCCTTGCCGACCCTCATCGCGGCCGGGGCTCTCGCCGCCGAGGGACGCCTGTCGGGCTTCGGCATTCTCTTCTTTGGCGTCTTCGCCGCGCTTGCCGCCGATCTCGGCTGGTTCCTCCTCGGGCGGACCCGCGGCGGGCGGATCTTGAAGACGGTCTGCAAGGTTTCGCTCTCGCCGGACTCCTGCGTCCGCCAGACCGAGCTCCTCTTCGAGCGCTCGGGGATGCGCTCGCTCCTGTTCGCCAAGTTCATCCCCGGCTACTCGATGGTGGCGCCGCCGCTCGCCGGAGCCATGGGGGCCACCGTCCTCTCCTTCCTCCTCTGGGACGGCGCCGGCAACCTCCTCTGGGCGGGGCTCGGGGTGGGGACCGGCATCCTCTTCCACGGCGCCGTCGACCGCGTCCTGGGGCTGCTCTCGACCCTCGGCCTCTGGGCGCTCGCCGTCCTCGGTGTGGCCCTCGGCCTCTTCATCCTCTGGAAGTGGTGGGAGCGGCGGCGGTTCTTCCAGTCCCTGGCGCTCGCCCGCATCCCGCCCGTCGAGCTCCAGGAGCTGATCGGCTCCGCCCGGCTGCCCCTAATCGTCGACGTCCGGACCGAGACCGCGCTTCTCGTCGATCCCCGCCGCATCCCCGGCGCGCTCCGCATGACGCTCGACGAGATCGGCACCAAGCTCGACGGCCTGCCGCGGGAAAGAGACATCATCCTCTACTGTACGTGACCGAATGAAGCCTCCGCGGCCCGTGTGGCTCGCGCACTGATCGAAAAAGGTTTCAAAAGGGTCCGCCCGTTAGAGGGCGGCCTCGACGGCTGGGTCGCGGCCGGCTTCGGGGTGGAGCAGGATGGGATCGTCCTGACCGCGACTCCTGGCTAGCCTTTCCGCCGCTCTTCCTGCCATCCTGGCCCGAGCCTTGCACTACCCGTGAATCGTTGTTGAAGTTTACGGGAGCGCAACGCCCTTCACCGGGCATTCGGCGGCTAGGCCGCAAAGGAGATCACCATGGGAGTCGCGGAACATGGCGTGAAGAACCAGGTCAAGGGTGCGGGCAAAGAGGTCGAGGGCAAGGTGAACGAGGTGGCCGGCGCCGTCAAGGGCGATCTCGGTCAGGAGCTCGCGGGCAAGGTCGAGAAGAACGTCGGCAAGGCCCAGCAGGCGTTCGGCCGCGGTGAGACCAAGACCGCGGTGGAGACGGACCGGGCGGTGAACCCGGCCCCGGCCGGGGATCGCCGGGACAAGAGGTAGGTCGAGCCTCGAACAGGCGGCGGGGTTCTACATCCTCTGGATGGTCCGGAGCCTCCCCGCCGCCTCCGCCGGCCCCACCTCCAGCCTCCACGGCCCCTTCCGGGTCGGCGCTTCGAGCGCCTTTTTCAGCACCTCCAGAAACCGCGTCCGCGGCCAGTCGACGGCGCCGAAGCGGGCGAGGTGCTCGGTCGCGCTCTGGCAGTCGACGAGCTCGAAATCCCAGCGTTCCAGGTTGGCGAGGAGGGTGGCGAAGGCGACCTTCGAAGCGTCTTTAACCTCGGCATACATCGATTCGCCGAAGAAGACCCCCCCGAGCGAGATGCCGTAGAGACCGCCCACCAGCCGGCCGTCCCGCCAGGCCTCGATCGAGTGGGCGAAGCCCTGGCGGTGGAGCTCGGTGTAGCCGGCGATCATGGCGCGGTTGATCCAGGTGCCGTCCTGGCCCGGACGATCGGCGGCGGCGCAGCCGCGCATCACCGGCTCGAAGGCGGTGTCGGCGCGAACCTCGAAGGTATCTTTGCGCATCGTCTTTTTGAGCGAGCGGTGGAGGTGCGCCTCGCCGGGGACGAGGACGAAGCGCGGGTCGGGGCAGAACCAGAGGAGCGGGTAGCCCTCGTGCGGCCAGGGGAAGATCCCCTGGCTGTAGGCGGTGAGCAGGGTTTCGGGGTCGGGCCGGCCGCCGATCGCCAGGACTCCATCCTCGTTGGCCGAGGTGGGAGGCGGGAAGACGACACGGCTGAAGCGGGAGCGCAGACCCATCGCTCCAGAGCTTACCTCCGGACCCGCGCCGCGTGTACTACAATCCGCCGACCCTCCGGCATGGGCGGGGGGTGGGAGGTGCGCATGGCGCGGAGCACGTTCGGTCACGGGGGAAGCAGGGTGTTGGCGAGGATCGTCGTCCTGGGCTGGGCGCTCCTCCTGAGCGCCGCCCATGCCGCCCATGCCGCCAGTGCCGCCAACACCAGCCCGGAGGGCGACGACTCGGCGCTGGAGGTCCCCGGCTCGCCGCAGGCGGGGCCGATCGGGACGAGCGGCCACTTCCTGCTCGCCGAGGGCTACCTGGTCGTGGTGCCGACCGGCCCCGCCGTGCTGCCCGTGAACGACAGCGCGATCGAGGTGCAGCAGTCGTTCGCCAACACATTCTCGCTCTCCGACTCGTTCCTCCCCATCGTGGACAACCCGACACGCAAGCGCCGTATCACCCCGGCGGAGATCGTCGCCGGCGCTCCGCGGAGCGCCCGGGGGCTCGACTACCTGATCGACGGCGAGGTCGGGAGGACCGACCTTTCGCTGCGCCGGGGGATCGGGCACGGGGTCGAGCTCTCGGCGGACCTCCCCGTCCTCCACGTCGGCGGCGGATTCCTGGACGGTTTCATCGAGGGCTTCCACAAGGCCTTCTCGATCAAGCGGAGCGACCGCTTCTCGGCCGAGCGCGGCGGCTACCTCGTCTACCTGCGCTCCGGGGACCGGACGGTGGTGCGCACCGCGGACCCCGGCTGGGGGCTGGGCGACCTGGTGCTGGGGGCGAAGGTGACGCTGCCAGTGCCGCCGATACTGCCCGCGGGCTTCGACCTCGCGGCCGAGGGCCTCCTGAAGCTTCCCACCGGGGATCGTAACCGCCTGTTCAGCTCCGGGAGCGCCGACGTCGGCGTGCAGCTCTCCGGCTCCCACCCTTTCACCCGTGCCCGGCTCTATCTCAACCTCTCGGTGGTGCGCGAGGGGCGCTGGAAGGACCTGGGGGCGGATGCCGCGACCGTCCTCTCGGCCAGCGCCGCCTACGAGCACCGCTTCTTCCGCCGCTCGGCGATCGTGATCGAGATGGCCGTCTCGGACAGCCCCTTGAAAGGGTTCAGGAACGCCCAGCTCGGCGAGAAGACCTACATCGCGACCCTCGCCTGGAAGCAGGCGCTGTCTCCCACCCGGAGCGTCTACTTCTCCTTCAACGAGAACCTCTTCAACTTCGACGACAGCCCGGACTTCGGGTTCTCGCTGGGGTTCGTGCAGCGGCTGGGGGCGGGGGCGGCGGACCGCTAAACCAGCCGCTCCAGCACCGCCTCCCGGTCGGTGTGGACGAGAAGGACCAGGAGGTCCCCTGCCTGAGCCCAGGCGAGGGCGCGCTCCACCGCCTCGACCTCCGGGCCAGCCTGCTCCAGGCTCTCCGGGAGGGCGCCCAGCCGCAGCAGCTCGGCTTCGAGGAGGGCCGGCACCTCGCCGGGGGCGCGGCCGCGGAGCATGGCGGGGAGCTCCTTCAAGAGGATACGGTCCGGGCGGTAGCTCCAGGCGGTCCGGGCGAGATCGCGGATGGCCTCGTCGTCGCGGTCGCCGGCCTGGCCGAGGAGGAGGAGGCGCCGGGTGGCGGGGAGGTCCCGGGCGAGATCGAGGAGGGCCCGGAGGCCGTGCGGGTTGTGGGCGTAATCGAGGAGGACATGGACGCTGCCAATTTTCAAGAGATTGGCGCGGCCCGGGTTGTCCTCCGGTGTGTCGCCGAAGCGGGCGAGCCCGGCGGCCATGGCCGCGGTGGGGAGCCCGAGGGCCGCGGCGAGGCCGATCGCGGCCAGGGCGTTGGCGACGTTGTAGCGAGCGGCGCCGCCGTGCGCGATGGCCACCTCGGCGACCTGCGCGATCACCTCCCGCTCGCAGCCGCGGGCGAGGACCAGGGAGTCGCCCACCAGGAGGGCGGCGTCCCCCCCGGCTGCGAGGTGGGCGAGCACCTCCGGCCGCTCCTCCTCCAGGGTGAACCAGGTGATCGGCGCCGGAAAGGTCTTCGGAACGCGGAGCAGCTCCGGGTCGTCGGCGTTCAGGATGACCCGGCCGCCGGCGGGCACGGCATGGGCTACCACGAGCTTGGCCTCGGCCAGGCTGGGAAGGTCGTGGACCCCGTACTCCCCCAGGTGATCGGCGGCGATGTTGGTGACCAGGGCGGCGTCGGCGTGCTCGACGGCGAGGCCGCGGCGCAGGAGCCCACCGCGCGCGGTCTCCAAGATCGCCAGCCCCACCCGCCGGTCGCGCAGGAGGGTGCGCGCCCCTCCCGGCCCGGAGTAGTCGCCCTGGTCGAGCACCTCGTCCCCCACCTGGACGCGGTCGGTCGAGGTCGAGCCCACCGTCCATCCGGCCGCCATGGCCATGGCCGCGGTCAGGCGGACGGTCGTCGTCTTGCCGTTGGTGCCGGTGACCAGGGCGACGGGCACGCCGTGTACCCGGGTCCAGTCGAGCGCCTCGGGCGCCGGCAGGCTGGAGACCGGGAAGGTGAGGGAGCCGGAGCCCAGGCCGACCGTGGCCTCCTCGTCATCCCAGAGAAAGGCGACGCCGTGGGCGACAGCCGCGGCGCGCAGGGCGAGGAGACGCGGATTGGCCTCCGTGCGAATCTGGCCGGCCAGGCGCTCCACATCCTTTATATATAGGGAGAGAGACGGCGCTCCGGCGATCGCCAGGGTCCAGGCGGTCTCGTTGATCTCGGTCGCGGCGTAGAGGGAATCGATGGGGGCGGAGAGAGCGAGGCTCGCCCCGCCGGGGAAGCGGTGGACGGCGAGCACTTCGCCGCCCCAGCCGAGGTCGTCGAGGAGCCGGCGAGCCCGCTCCCGCCAGATCTCGATCACGCCCTCGTCCTCCTCCCCGAGCGCCACGTCGAGCACGGCGCCCGCGCGGTCGAGGAGCAGGTTGCGGCCCGTGAGCCGCCTGGATTCGAGGATTTTCATCGCCGGGTCCTACGGAGTGCCTCCGCCGCCGCAGCCTACACCAAGGCCCCCCCTGTGCTACCATCCCGCCCCGCACCCCGCCTCGCCCCGGCGCTCTGTCGGCATCGCCTCGTGGCGAGCGTGGGAGGAGATCTGGATGGAAGGAACCCCCACATCGCCCACCCCTGGGCGGCTGATCGCCATCGGCGGCGCCGAGGACAAGACCCGCGAGCGGGTCAT
>JAXDLD010000610.1:0-3594 GCA_034666805.1 Acidobacteriota bacterium | reverse complement strand
GAACACGTCCGGGAGCTTCGGAAACCTGTCCAAAGTCTTCCCGCACCCTTCCGGGAGCTTCCGGAACCCGTCTAAAGTCTTCCGGAACGCGTCCGGGAACTTCTGGAACCTGTTTAAAGTCTTCCCGGACTCCTCCGGGAGTCTCAGAAATCCCTCCGGGAGCTTCAGAAGACTGTCCGGGAGCTTCAGAAATCCGTCCGGACTTCGCTACACCGTCCCCCCGTGCCGCCGGAGCAGGTCGGCCACGTCCTTGTGATCGCCCTTCTGGGCTACGGCGAGCGGGGTCGCCTCCTGGCCGGGGGCGAGCTTGGCCCGGGCGTTGACGTCGGCGCCCGCGGCGAGGAAAAGGTCCGCCATCTCGACGTGACCGCCGCGGGCCGCCCAGTGGAGGGCGGTCTGGCCCCGCTTGTGGGCGTTGACGAGGACGCCGCGGTCGAGGAGGAAGCGGGCGATCTCGAGCTGCTCGGGGCTGCCGCCGCCGATCGCCGGGAACCAGGCGAGCGGCATGTTGTGAGCCCCGCACTCGTGGATCCGCTCCGGGTCCTCGGCCAGGAGGGCACGGACGCGGCCGGTCATCCCCATCATCGCCGCCGTGGGCAGCGAGCAGGGCGCCCCGGAATCGAGCTGCAGCCGGACCCCGTCCTTGAAACCGACGTGGGCGCCGGCCTCGACCGCGAGCTCGTTCCAGCTCGCGTTGACGAGCAGCAGAGAAGGGTAGAGGGCGAGCAGCTCCTGGACCCGGGCGAGGTTGCCGTGGGAGACCGCCACGTACTCGTTGATCACCGCCTGCGGCAAGGCCGGCTGCGGCCGGGGCGCGAAGGGCGAACCGTCGGCGGTGGCGGCGTAGCGCGAGGTCCGGTGGGCCCGCGGCAGGGTGCGCTCCTCGCGCAGGAGGGCGGCGGCGGCGGTCCGGCCGTGCCGGACCGCGAGATCGAGGGCGGTGTCCCCCTGGAAGGTCCGGCCGCGAGTGTCGGCGCCGGTCCAGATCAAGAGCCGGAGGACCTCGGCCGACCCCGTAACGGCGGCGGCGTGGAGCGGCGAGATGCCGTCCCCCTGGGGCACGTTGGGGTCGCCGCCGTTGCCGAGCATCAGGTCGGCCATCTCCTCGGCCGCCGCGAGGTCGGGGTGCTCGGCCGCCAGGCGCACGGCCGACCGCCGGGGCGGATCGGTCGAGAGGGCGTTCATGTCGGCGCCACGGGTCACCATGGTCATCAAGAGGTCGGCCCGGCCGGCGAGGACCGCCGCCTGCACGGCGGTGAAGCCGACCGGGTCGGGCTCGTTGAGCAGGCCCGGGGCTTGGCCGAGAAGCGTCTGGACCCGCTCGCGGTCGCCGGCGAGCGTCGCCTCGACGAGGCCGAGCCCCGCCATGTGCCGCCGCAGGAGCTCGGCGGTCTCCTTCTGGCCGCCCAGGTAGGCGAGGGCGAGGAGCGAGCGGCCGTGCTCATCCCGGCTGTAGGCGAGCGCCGGATCCTCGGCGAGGAAGGCGGTGACCGACCCAACGTCCCCGGCGAGGACGGCGGCGCGGAAGCGCCGGGCTTCGCCGCCGGACGGCACGGCCGGGGCGGTCGTCCGCGACGGCGGAGCGCCAGGGGATTCCGCGGCGCTCGCCGGCCCGGAGGCCAGCAAACCCAGACCGGCCGCCGCGCCGGCGATCTTCAGGAACTCGTTGCGTGTGACGCTCATGACGGCCTCCTTACTGTAGGGCGCCGCCGGACGGCGGCGACGTGACCCCAGGTTAGGGCCGCGCCGCCGCCCTCGGGCCGAAGGACCGCCGAGGTTCGGCCGAGGTCGCTCTGGAGACGCCTTTCGCTACACTAGGCGGGTGTCCTCCCAGCCGGTAACCCGCCCTCCCGCCGCCGACTTCCCCTTGGCGGACCGCATCGTCCGCCCGGCGCAGAACCGCATCGAAGGGCCGGCGGGCTCCGTCCAGGTCGAGCCCAAGGTGATGGAGGTGCTGGTCCGCCTGGCGCGCGACCCGGGCGCCGTCGTGCCCAAAGAGGAGCTGGTGCGCGAGGTCTGGGAGGGCCGCTTCGTCAGCGACGACGTGGTCTGGCGGAGCATCCGGGAGCTGCGCCGGGCCCTGGGGGACGACGCGCGGACCGCCGGCTTCATCGAGACCATCCCCAAGCGCGGCTATCGCCTGCGGCTCCCGGTCGGTCCGCGGACCGAAGCAGCACCGGCGGCGGGGCTTCCCGTCCGGCGGCACCCGCGCTGGGCCGGGCCGGCCCTCGTCGCCGTCCTCGCCCTGCTCGCCGCCCTCGCCGTGGTGCTGACCCACCGCTTCGCCGTCGTCCACACCCAGGACCCGCGCTCCCGGGACGCCGAGCTCCGCGGGCGGTACCACTTCGGCAAGGGGACGTTCCCGGAGATCGAGCAGGCGATCGCCGCCTATGGCGAGGCGATCGCCCTCGACCCGGCGGCGGCGGGGCCGCGGGCGGGGTTGGCCGATGCCTACCACCTCCTCGCCGTTATGGGCCGGCTGCCCCCGAGCGCGGCCTATCCGCCCGCCGAGGCGGCGGCGCTCGCCGCCATCGCCCGCGATCCCGGCTCCGCGGAGGCCCGGACCGTCCTGGGCTCGGTCCTTTTCCGCTACCGCCGGGACTACGCCGGCGCGGAGCGCGAATTCAGGGCGGCGCTCGCCGCCCAGCCCGGCTACGCCCCGGCGCACCACGACTACGCCTGGTTCCTGGTCGCCCGCGGCCGGCCGGAGGAGGCGCTCGCCGAGATCCACCGCTCGCAGGCGCTCCAGCCCCTCTCGCTCCGGGCCATGGCCGACGTCGGCTGGGTGCTCTACCGCATCGGCCGGACCGAGGAGGCGATCGCGGCCATGCGCCGGCTCCTCGATCTGGAACCCGGCTTCACCGCCGCCCGGCAGTGCCTGGAGCGCGCCCTCTTCCAGACCGGCCGCGAGGCCGAGGCCCTCGCCGTCACCCGGGACGCCCTGCTCCGCGAGGGGGCCGCGCCGGCCGAGACCGCCACCCTCACCGCTGGCCCTGCCGCCGGCGCGCACCGCCGGGTCGCCGCCTGGCGCCTCGCCCGGCTCCGGTCCCGGCCGGGCTACGTCTCTCCCTACATGGTCGCCGCTTTTGAGGCGGAGGCGGGCGACCCGGAAGGGGCCTTCGCCGCCCTGGAGCAGGCCTTCGCCCGCCGCGACCCGGCGCTCGTCATGCTCGGCGTGGACCACGAATTCGCCGCGCTCCGCTCCGATCGTCGCTTCCCCAACCTCCTCCGTCGGCTGGGCCTGCCGGCCGCCCGGTAGGCGCCTGGGGCCTGTGCTATCTTGGAGCGCCCGGGAGCCGCCTCGCTCCCGACTGGAGCTCGCCATGACCGTCGCGCCCGCTCGCGGTACGCCGAAGCCTCCCGCTCCGCCCACCGGCGGCCTCGACGCCTCCTCGCAGGGCGAATTGGACTCCGCGGTCGCCGGCCTGAAGGGCCGGAAGGCCGATTGGGTCCGGGTCTCTACCCCTGAGCGGATCGCCCTCCTGGACGAGCTGATCCACGGATTCCTCGGCGTGGCGGACCGCTGGGCCGCCGCCTGCCTGGCGGCCGAGGGGCTCGATCCCTCTCTCCCGAGCGCCGGAGAGGAGGCCCTGG
>JAXDLD010000609.1:0-3367 GCA_034666805.1 Acidobacteriota bacterium | reverse complement strand
TCGAGGCCGGAGTGACGACGGTCGGCCACCCCGCCCAGGCGGCCACCCCGCGGGCGATGGCGAGCCCGAGCGCCACCCCGAAGGCGCCGCCGATCAGACTGATGGCGAAGGACTCGACCATGAACTGGAAGCGGATGTCCGAGCCGCGTGCCCCCACCGCCCGGCGGACCCCGATCTCCCGCGTGCGTTCGAGGACCGTGGCGAGCATGATGTTCATGATGCCGATGCCGCCGACCAGGAGCGAGATGCCGGCGATCGCCCCCATGACCGCGTTGAACAGGCGCTGGGTGCGCCGGCTCTGCTCGAATAGGGCCTCGGGCACCACCAGGTCGTAGTCGGCGGCGCCGCCGTGCAGGCGGTCTAAAAGCTCGCGGATGGCCGGCGCCGCCTGGGCGGCCGGGGTGCCGTCTTTGAGGCGGATGACGATCTCGTCGAGCGGCGAGGCCAGGGGGGCGTGCTCGAATTTGCGCTCGGCGGTCGAGACCGGCAGGTAGATGGCGTTCGCCACCGAGCCCACGTTCACCCCCTGGAAGGTGTCGCCCGTCCCCCCCTGCGGGGTGAGGACGCCGACGACGGTCAGCCAGACCTCGTCGACCTTCAAGTCGCGGCCGAGGGCCGGCCCGTAGCCGAAGAGGTCGCGGCGGACGGCCGAGCCGATGACGCAGACCTGGGCGTGGGTGCGCTCGTCCAGGGGATCGAGGAAGCGCCCCTCGGCGAGCGTCAGATGGGCGATGGCGGCGTGGCGGGAGGAGACCCCGTAGGCGGTCGCCGTCGTCTTCCCGGACTCCGCGAGCACCCGGTAGGGCTCGATCTTGAGCGAGGGCACCGCCACCTCCACTCCGGGGACGGCCTCGGCGATGGCGGTGGCGTCGCGCGGCGAGACCCCCGGCGACTTGGCGCGGATCTCCTTCAACTCCTCGTCCTTGAACGGCCGGGCGCGGACGAGGACGTTCTTGAGGCCGAGCCGCTCGACGAGGGCGAGCGCCTGCCGCTCCGCCCCGGCGCCGATCGAGAGCATGGCGATCACCGCGCCGACCCCGAAGATCATCCCCAGCATGGTCAGGGCCGAGCGCAGCTTGTGGACCGCCAGGTTGTCGACCGCGGTGCGGATCGCCTCGGCCGGAGTCATGACGGGCTCCGCGGCTCCGGATCGCCGAGCGCCACGGTGTCCCCCGGCTGGAGCCCGGAGGCGATCACCACCCGGCCCATGCCGGAGGGGCCGAGGGTCACCGGCACCGCCGCGAAGCCGCCGGCGCCGCGGCGGTAGACGACGGTCCGGCCGTCGCGGGTGAAGACCGCCTGGCGCGGCACGGCGAGGGCCCGCGGCACCTCGTCGAGGGTGAGGACGGCGCGCACCCGGGCCCCCGGCTTCATCCGCGCCGGGTCGGTCCGCGCCAGCTCGAGGACGACGGCGAAGTACTGCACCGGCGAGCCGCGCAGGCGGGGCTTGGCGAGGGCATCGACGCGGGCGATCCGCGCCGGGTAGGCGAGGCCGGGGGCCGATTCGAGCTCGACCGTCGCCGGCTTGCCGCGCCCCAGGCCCCCGGCGTCGGCCTCCAGGACGAAGACCTGGGCCTCCATACGCGCCAGGTCCGGGATCTCGGCGAGCGGCTGGGTCTGCCAGACCGCGTCGCCCACCCGCGGCGGGTTGCCGCGGTAGTCCCGGCGGAAGACGAGAATGCCGTCGTGCGGGGCGGTCACCGTCAGGGCGGCGAGCCCCTTCCGGGCCTCCCCCATCTTGAAGCCCGCCTGCCGGCCCTGGATGGCGAGGAGGTCGAGGTCCGCCCGGGACAGTCGCTTCTTCACCTGCTCCGCGGCGTGGGCGTGCCGCGCGCGCGCGCCGGCCAAGCCGCCGTCGAGCTCCGACTCGATCCGCTCGTTGCGGGAGAAGATCGTCTCGTCCTTCTTCTGGAAGCGGTGGGCGCCGTCGAGCTCGAGCTCGGCCACCCGGGCGTCGGCGGCGAGCTTCTTCACCGCGGCCGCGCTCTCCGCCTGCTCCTTGGCGGTCTTGAAGCGCGACTTGGCGAGGTCGTCCTCGGCGTCGCGGAGCGCCTTCTCCATGTCGGTGGGGTCGAAGCGGAGGACGGGATCGCCGCCCTTGACCCGCGCTCCGTCGGGCGCCAGCCAGGCGATCCTGAGCGGCCCCTCCACTCCGGGCGGCACGGTGATCGCCGTGGCCCGGGTGGCCCGCAGGTTGCCCTCGGCCGGCACCCGGTGGACGAAAGGCTGGGGCTCGACCCGCAGGGTGGGGACGTCGCCCGCTCCCGCTCCCCGGCCGCGGGAGGCGGCCCCGAGGGCGGCAAGCACTGCAATCCCCCCGAGCAGACCGAGGAGGGGGCGGACCCGTAGGCGGACCCGGCTCAAGCTCCCTCCTCGTGGAGCCGCGCCGGGGCGCGCGACAGCCGGTCCCCGGCGGCTAAGCCGCCCAGGACCTCGACCTCCCCCGCGTTGCGCCGGCCGAGCCGCGGCCGCACCGCCTCCACCCCCAGGAGGGTCTTCCGGTAGACGAGCGGGCCGGCGGCGGTGACGAGGACGGCCTCGGCCGGGACCAGGAGGACCCCCGGCGCCCGGCCGGTCTCGACCTGCCCCCGAAAGCGCATCCCGGGGCGCATGCGGAGCGGGTCCGTGCGGTCGAGGTTCACGGTCAGGTCGACCACCTTCTGGCGGTCGTTGTCGCTCTTCGGGCCGACCGCGCCGTGGATGGCCTCCACCCGGCCGGTGAAGAGGAGGTCGGGGTGGGCGTCGAGCCGCAGCCGGACCCGCTGACCGACCGCGATCCGGCCGGCGTCGGCCTCGTCGACCTGGGCGTCGGCCCGCATCCGCGAGAGGTCCGGGATCTCGATCACCCGCTCCCCCTGCCAGACCGAGTCCCCCACCTTCTTCTTCTCGCCCCGCCGGTCGGCGACGTAGACGACCGTGCCGGCGCGCGGGGCGCGGACGGTCATGCTGGCGATCTGGGCCTGGATCTCCGCCACCCGCTTCGCCGCCCGGCCGCGCCGCTCGCGCTGGGCGGCGAGCTCGGCCTCGCCCTGCCGGGACGAAAAGCGCAGGCGGTCCTGGACATAGGCGATCTCGCGCTTGGAGAGCGCCAGATCCCCCCGCGCCTCAAGCAGGGTGTGGCCGGCGACGATCTCGGGCGGCACGTCGGCCTTCAAGGCGAACCTCTTGCGCTTGGCCTCCGCCTCGGCCAGGTGGAGCTCGTCGTCGCTCTTCGCCTGGGCGAGGCTCGCCTCCTTCTTCTCGAGCTCCTTCTCGGCCGAGCTCGCCTCGGACATCTTCCCCACCAGCTTCCTCGCGAGCTCGGAGCTGTCGAGCATCAGAACCGGGGTCCCCCGCCGCACCTCGGTCCCCTCGGGGGCCATGAAGG
>JAXDLD010000608.1:0-14405 GCA_034666805.1 Acidobacteriota bacterium | reverse complement strand
TCCTTGAGCAGCACCGGCGCGTCGACCGTCCCCGCGGCCCGCAGGTAGCGCGCCTGGGAGGCCCAGGTCATCCGGCCGTCCCAATCGGTGAGCGGGTTGCCCAGGGCTTCGGCGAGGAGCCCGAGGGTGACCACGGTTCCCACCGCCACCGCGAGAACGACGGCGAGGGGAGGGCGGCTCCTGACTCGGGGCGGCCGCGCACGGCCGCGCCAGGCGCGGAGCGCGTAGCTCGCGAGGCCGGCGAGGCCGGGCAGGGCGGCGAGGGCGAGGGTGCTCGTCCGGTTCAAGGGGAGCTCGAAGAGGTGCGAGCCGGCGTAGAGACCGCCCGCCACCCAGGCGACCCCCAGGAGATAGGCGTAGCCGAGCCGGGGGCCTAGGCCCAGCCGGCGGAGGCCGAGGAGCTCGACGAGCCCGGCGCCGGCGGCGGCGAAGAGGGCGACGCCGCCCAGGCCCGCCGCCAGCTCAGCGAGGGCTGCCCGCAGCATCGTTCTCCGGCGGCTCTGGCTTCGCGGGCTTTTCGGGCGACCCGGTCCGGCCCGGGGTCTCGAACCAGTCGAGGAATTCCTGGCGGCTGATGAGACGGGGAGGCTCTTTGTAGCTGTAGGTGAGGACGACCGGCTGCCCACCGTGGGGGAAGGCCCGCCGCACGTTGGGCGGCAGCTCCGAGAGGCGACCGAGGTAGATCGCCCGGTGCGGCGCGAGGTCGTGCCGGACCCAGAGTGGGAACCCGTCGTCCTGGTCGTCGGCGTTGATCAGCACGTAGACGAAGCCGGGCGGCAGAGCGCGGCGGATCCCCTCGATCGCCTCGACGTAGGGGGCGCCGAAGACCCGGCGCCGCGCCGTCGCCGTGTCCTCGCCGATATGCGGCACGCCTTGGACGACGCGCGAATAGGCGGTCGCCACCGCCAGGGACGCGGCGACGCCCAGGTAGAGGGCGAAGAGACCGAGCGCCAGCCGGGCCGGGATCGCCGGGCGGCTCCGGCGGGCGCGGAGGTCAGAAGGCGTGGTTATCGAGCCCTCCGCAGAAGTTGCCGGCCGCGTTGTGGTAGGTCTTGACCGTCCCGCCCACCGTGTCCTGGACCTTCAAGGTGTACTCGAGGTCGGAGAGGGTGCCGTAAAAGAAGGCCAGGCGATCGCCGAGGTCGAGGATCTTGGCGAGCAACTCGAGGTTGTTCGCATCGGTGAAGTAGAAGGCCCCGGTCACCGCCGAGAGCGGCACCGCGCCCCCCTGGCCGCTCGTGTTGTTGCCGGGGTTCGCCCAGTCGACGCTCACCGCGAAGCGGCCGTTCCCTAAGCAGAGGTTGTTCGGCCCGGGCCGGCAGGAGCCGCTCGTCGCCGCCTTGTGGAAGAGGAGCGACGCGCCGGCCGTGCTGCTCGCGAAGGCCGACTGGTCGATCGCGCCGCAGTTGCCGCTCGTGTTCGAGTAGGTGTTGACGGCTCCGGTCCGGGTGTCCGCCACGGTGAGGGTGAAATGGAGGTCGGTCAGCTCGCCGTAGAAGACCTTGATGGCGTCCCCGAAGTCGAGGACCTTGATCATCAGCTCGACGTTCGAGGGATCGCCGAAGGTGAAGAAGCCGGCTAAATCAGTGCGCGCAATCGCCTTGCCCACGCCGGAGGAGCCGTCGAACTGGTTCTGCCAGGTGAGGCGGACCTCGAAGCGCCGGTTGAGCAGGCAGAGGTTGTCGGGGCCGGGCTTGCAGGGCACCGTCGGTCCCGTGGACCCGCCGAAGCTCGCCACCAGGGCGCGGGTGTTCTCGATCGTGCGGTGGTTGTCGAGGAAGTCCGGGACGCCGGTGGGAGTGCCCTTGTACAGCACCTCCGGGTTCGAGAAGTTCGCGATCTCGGGGCAGCCGTTGCAGGCGCTCGGATAGGCCATCACGGTGTGGAACAGACCGTCGACACCGTTCCCATAGGCGTAGGGGAAGGAGGCCTCGTCGGGGGAGTCGTCGGCGTTGCCCAGGTCGTGCTCGCAGCCCATGTTGTGCCCGATCTCGTGGGCGAGGACGAGAGAGGCGCAGCGGCGCCGGACGACCGAGTAGGCGAAGGGGGCGAATTCGGGTCCCAGGGCGTCCCGGTTCATGATGTAGCCGATGCCGCAGGCGTCGTTCATGGTCTCGACAAAGAGCGACACGACGTCCGCTCCCGTCTTGCGGCGGAGAGCGGCGACCCCGGAGTCGGGCTGGAACGCTTCGAGCTCGTCCTGGGAGACGCCGTTCTCCTTCTGGAAGTTGGCGAGCTCCTGGAGACCCACCAGGCGGAGATGGGCGTTGACATTGCTGTTCTGGTAGGCGGTGTTCGCCATGTCGATCGAGTCCTGGATCGTCGCCCGGACCGCGTCGGGGCTGCCCAGGGCCACGAGCACGGGGTGGGTGTAGAGCACGAGGACGTCGATCGTCGAGGGCGCGCTCGCCGCGGCGGCCGCCGCGCGGCCGGCCTTGGGCAGCCGCAGCCCGCTGCCCCGGACCGCCGGCGCGATGGGGTTGTGGCACTTGGCGAGGGCCGGCTCGTCGATCTCGACCAGCCGCTCCCCGCCGCCCGGCTGGGGCTCGATCTGGTAGAGCCCGGAGCTTAAGGTGAGGGTCGCCGCGGTCCGCCCGGCGACGGAGGTCAGGGTCATCTGGCCGACCTCCTCGCCTTCCAGCAGGACCTTGCCCCGCCAGGTGAAGTCGGCGGCGCCGCGGCGCTCGGTGCCGGTCTGCCGGGTGTCGTAGACCTTGCCGTCGAGGAGCGGGAGGTGCGGGTTGCCGGCGAGAGAGCCGAGGTCGACCTTCACCGCGCGCGAGGCGGCGATCCCCGGGGTCACGCCGCGCTGGACGCCGGCATCGAGGAAGGTGAGGAGGTTCCCGGGCCCTTCGCCGCGCGCCGGCAGGGCCGTGAGCGCGACGAGGGTGAGAGTGGCGAGGAGGGTGCGTTTCATCTGGAGGTCCTTTCCGAGCTGCCGCCCGATCCGGCCCTGATTCTAGCAAGCTCGGGCGGCGGACCTACTCGAAATACCCCACGACGTCGATGACGAGGTCGGCCCCGCGGCCTCCCGCGAGGGTGAAGAGGGCGTCGGCGCTGCCGCCCGCCAGGGTGAGGACGGCGTTGTTCGAGCGGGTCATCCCGGGGCTGAAGTTGACGACGCTGGTCATGGGGATGGGGGCGGCGCTGGGGTAGACCGCGAGGTGGCCCTGGCCGCCGGGCTGGACGACGGTCAGGTTGGCGGCGACCGCCCGGGCCGTCACGGGGATGCCGCAGGCGCCGGCCAGGGCGAAGGTGCGGACCACCCCTGAGGTCATGGCTGCGCCGGAGCGGGTGTCGACGGCCCGGCAGGGGGAGACGGTGAAGAAGTCCAGGGCGTCCTCGACCGCCGCGCGGGGGAGGGCCCAGAGCTCGAAGCCGGTCGCGCCGTCGTTGGCCACGAAGTAGAGGTTGCCGCCCGACTCGGTGAAGGAGATGGGGGAGGAGGACTCCGGGCCGGGGTAGAGGTCCTGGAGAAGGATGGTCCCTGAAGCCGTGCCGTTGCTCTTCCAGAGCTCGCGGCCGTGGACGCCGTCGTAGGCGGAGAAGACGATGCGCTTGCCCACCGCATGCAGCTCTTGTGGCAGCGAGGAGCCGGGCCCGGGGAGGAGGTCGGCCACCAGGCCGGTGCCGGCATCCGTACCGTCGCTCACCCAGAGCTCACGGCCATGGACCCCGTCGTCGGCCACGAAGTAGACGCGGTCGACAGCGGCGGTCAACCCGAGGATCTCGGACGAACGGGCACCCGGGAAGACATCCTTGACGAGCACCGTGCCGGCGTCCGTGCCGTCGCTCTTCCACAGCTCGGCGCCGTGGGTACCGTCGTCGGCGACGAAGAAGAGGGTGCCGCCGAAGACGGTCAGGGCGGTGGGATTCGACGGGCAGGCGCCCGGGCAGAGATCCTTGACCCGATAGGTGCCGGGTCCGGTGCCGTCGGTCGCCCAGAGCTCGCGCCCCGTGGTGCCGTCATCGGCCGTGAAGAAGACGCGCGCACCGGCGACCTTGAATCCCGTGGGGTAGGAGGAGCCCGGGCCCGGCTGAATGTCCTTGACGACGACCGTGCCCATCGCCGTGCCATCCGAGCGCCAGATCTCGTTGCCGGAAGGACCCGTGGCGGCGAAGAGGAGAGACGGGCCGAGGACCGTCAGCTCGGAGGGGAAGGACGAATTGCTGCCGGGGTTCAAGTCCTTGACCTCGACCGTGCCGCCCGGCGTGCCGTCACTCTTCCACAGCTCGACCCCATGGGAGCCTTCACCCGAGAAGAACAGGGTGCCGCCCAGCGCCGTCAGGCTCGAAGCGCCCACGTTGGCGAGCTCGACGGTTCCTGCGGCTGTGCCGTCAGTCTTCCACAGCCCGCCGTTCGCCGCGTTCTGAAGGGTGAAGAAGAGCGCGCCGGCTACCGCCGTCAGCTCGCCCGGGAAGGAATCGCCGGGCCCGGGGAGGAGGTCCGCCACCTGGGCCGTGCCCGCCGCGGTGCCGTCGCTCTTCCACAGCTCCTGCCCGCTCCCTCCATCCGTCGCCGAGAAGAGCAGAGTACCGCCGAGGTCGGCCAGGGTGCGCGGCCCGCCGAAAGCGCCTCCGGCCGGGGAGAGGAGGAAGGCCGAGGCTTGGTGGTCGATGTCGGCGAGGAGCGCCGTCCCGGCAGGGGTCCCGTCACTGACATACATCTCGGTCCCGGTCGCCGGCGGGAAGGCGGGGAAGAACCAGCGGCCGGACGCGAAGGTGCTCCGGTAGATGCCGAAGGCCTGGCCGGCAAAGGAGCCCACGGGCCCCGGGTTCAGGTCGGCGAGGAGGATTGTGCCGGCGTCCGAGCCGTCGCTCATCCACGGTTCGGGACCGTGTACGCCGTCGTCGGCGAAGAGGAAGAGCCGGCTCCCGCCGGCCGTAAAGCCTGCCGGAGGGAAGAGGGAGAGGCTGCCGCCCGCGCCGGGTTGAATGTCCTTGACGAGGACCGTGCCGGCGTCGGTGCCGTCGCTCTTCCACAGCTCCCGGCCGTGGACCCCGTCGTCGGCGGAGAAGAACACCTGGCTGCCGACCGCCGTCAGATCCGAGGGAAGGGAGCCAATGGCACCGGCCTGGATGTCCTTGACGAGGACGCTCCCGGCGGGAGTGCCGTCGCTCGCCCACAGCTCGGAGCCGTGGAGGGGGTCCTGGGCCCGGAAGTAGACGCGGGTCCCCGCCGCCACGAAGTCGAAGGGGCTGGAGGCGTCGCCGCCGGGCGCGATGTCGCTCAAGAGGACGGTGCCAGCCCCGGTGCCATCGCTCGCCCACAGCTCGCTGCCATGGGTGCCGTCGTCGGCGGCGAAGAGGAGCTGCCCGCCGAGCGCCGCGGCCTTGGGGACGAAGAAGGGAGAACCGAAGGAGAGGGAGGAGCCGCTCCCCGGGTTGATGTCCTTGACCAGGGTGGTTCCCGCGGCCGTGCCGTCGGTCTTCCACAGCTCGGTGCCATGGACCCCGTCGTCGGCGGAGAAGAAGAAAGTACCGCCTGAGCTGGCGAGGGGCCAGGGGGAGGAATCGCCGGCTCCGGGTTGGAGATCGCCGAGGAGGACCGTACCCGCCGCGGTGCCGTCGCTCACCCAGGGCTCGCGGCCATGGATGCCGTCGTCGGCGGCGAAGAAGAGGCGGCCGTTCCACGCGGTGAGGGTCGTGGGATTGCTGCCGAGGAGGCCGGGGGCGAGGTCGGCGACGAGGAGAGTGCCAGCCTCGGTGCCGTCGCTCTTCCACAGCTCGCGGCCGTGGGTGCCGTCGTCGGCGCCGAAGAAGAGTTCCGCTCCGACGGCGGTCAGGAGAAAGGGATTCGCCGAGCAGGAACCCGGGCAGAGGTCCTTCACCCGCCGGGTGCCGGCGGCGGTGCCGTCGCTCCGCCACAGCTCGGTGCCGCTGACGCCGTCCGACGCCACGAAGAAGGCGATGCCGGCGACGGTGACCGCATCATCTCCAATGGGGAAGACGACGGAGCCGCTGCTCGCGGTGGTGTTGATGTCCGCCACCCGGTGGGCGGGCTGCGCGGTGATCGCCGGGGCGACCCCGAGGAGAAGGAGCGCCCAGGGCAGGGCGATGCGGGCTGCGCGGGGAGTCATGATCAGGCCTCCATGCCGCGCGACGGCACCATGCGGCCCACAGAGGGCCTCCGTCGCTCGAGAAATTTTGGCCTATTCTACCCCGACCCTACCTCTCCGACACTCCTGCGATCGCCTTCTGGAGCAGCTCGTCCCGCTCCGCGGCCACAGCCGAGCGTAGCTGAGCGCGGGGAAGAGCGGAACTACACCACCGCGAGGCCTCGAGGATCTATCGCCGTCGGATGGGGACCGGAGGAGTCGTACGGAGACCAGAAGAGCATCCTTCACGGAGGGAGGGAAACCGTCCCCCCCCTTCGTTCTAATCACATGGGGTGGCTTCTCCGGAGGGTGTGAATGGCGCGGCAGGCGGTCTGGCTGGTTGGTCTCGGCGCGGGGCAGGGGATTCCGCGGCGGGACCTGGCCGAGCAGCTCGCCGGCAGGGGGCTCGATTGCCGTCCCTTGAAAAACCTGAGCGAGCCGCCGCCGGGTCCCGCGCTGCTGCTCTTCGACGCCTTCGGGGCGGAGCTCCTGGACCACGTTTCCGCGTTGAGCCGGGGCGGACAGGAGCGGCTGATGGCCGTCGGGACCCACGGCGGGGCGCTCGCGCGGGGCGACGGCTGGCAGCTCCTCGCGGCCGGCGCCTCGGACGTCCTCTCCTGGCCGGAAACCCCCGATCCGGCGGCGATGATCGCCGCCCGCTTCGCGCGCTGGAACGAGGTGGACGCCCTGGTCGATTCGCCGGTCGTCACCCGGAACCTGGCGGGCCGGGGGCGCACCTGGCGGTCGCTCTTGCGGCAGATCATCGAGGTGGCGCGCTTCAGCGCTTCACCGGTCCTTCTCCTGGGCGAAAGCGGCACCGGCAAAGAGCTGATCTCCCGGCTCATCCACTCCCTCGACCCCCGCCCGGACAAGCGCGACCTCGTGGTGCTCGACTGCACGACGATCGTGCCGAGCCTGGCGGGGAGCGAGTTCTTCGGCCACGAGCGGGGCGCCTTCACCGGCGCGATGGCGGCGCGTGACGGCGCGGTCGCCATGGCCAACGGCGGCACGCTGTTCCTCGACGAGATCGGCGAGCTGCCGCCCCAGCTCCAGGCCGAGCTCTTGCGGGTCGTCCAGGAGGGTACGTACAAGAGAGTGGGCAGCAACGTCTGGCAGAACACCCGCTTTCGGCTGGTCTCGGCGACCCACAGAGACCTCGAGGAGGAGATCGGCCTCGGGCGCTTCCGTCACGATTTCTATTACCGGATCGCCGCCTGGAGCTGCCGGCTGCCGCCGCTTCGCGATCGGCGCGAGGACATCCCGCTTTTAGTCGAGCGTTTCCTGGCCGAGCGCTACAAGGGGGAGGGGGAGGAGGTGCCGGCGGTCACCGCTCCCGTCATGGACCTGCTCCTCTGCCGCGACTACCCCGGCAACGTGCGCGAGCTGCGCCAGCTCGTCCACCGCATCGCGCACCGCCACGTCGGCCGCGGCCCGATCACGATCGGCGACGTGCCCGAAGAGGAGCGGCCGCGGGGCGAGCCCGTCGTGCCCACCGGGATCGACGGCTTCGAGGCCGCCGTGCGCCTGGCCTTGGCCCGCGGCTTAGGGTTGAAACAGATCGGCGCTCTGGCCGCCGACGCGGCGGTCAGAGTCGCCCTCGAAGGAGAGAGCGGCAACCTGCGCCGGGCCGCCGAGCGGCTGGGCGTCACCGATCGCGCACTCCAGATGCGCCGCGCCACCGGCCGCGCCGCCGCGAACGTTTGAGAGTCAAACCGCGAACGGGTCCGCCGCCCAGGGATCGCGGGCCTCTGCTTCGTCCGCTTCGCCCGCGAGCTCCAGGGACGTGGCCCGGAGGCTCGCCCGACGCCGCTCTTTCCCGCCCGGGGATACCAGCCGCAGGAGGTTGCCCGCGAGCACCTGATCTTCCGCGGCCGGCGGCAGTCCCAGGGCCCGCACCTTGGCGAGCTCCAGGCCAGGGTGGAGATAGGGGCCGTCCGAACCGAAGAGGATCTTTCCCGCCCCCGCCCGCCGCATCGCCGTGGCGAGCAGATCGAACCGCCGGATGCCGGAGGTGTCGGTAAAGACGTTGGGGTGACGCACGAGCGGATCGATGCAGGCGAGCTGCGCCCGCCAGTCGTCGGCGAAGCTTCCGAGGTGCGGAATGATGAAGGGCACTTGCGGGTACTCGGTGGCGAGGAGCTCGACCGCCGAGACCTCGCCCATGACGTCGTAGAGCACGGGGAGCCTAAAGGCTTTCGCCACCTCGCAGATCTCGCGCGTGATGCGGGCGTCGTGTCGGTGTACCTTGATGCCGCGAAAGCCGTACTCCAAAACCGCCTCGCGGATCAGCGCTTCGACCCGTCCGCGGTCGCGGACCGGATGGAGGAAGGCGAACCCCCAGAAGCGGTCCGGGCGGCTTTGAACGATCCGCGCCACCTCGCGGTTCGCCACCCGGTAGTCGGAATGGAAGGCGGCGAAAAGCACGGTGTGGTCGATACCCGCCGCGGTCGCCCGCCTCAGGTAATTCTCTAAAGGCGCCGCTGTGTCCCAGGGGCCGGTCAGGCCATCGCCTTTCCCGGCATGGCAGTGACAGTCGATGATCATCGTCTCCTCCCTATGAATCGGAGCAGCGTCGCCGCCGCGCGTTCAATTTCCTCGTCCTCATGGTCGGCGCGCAGCACGAATGTCAGCAGCGGTCCCGGCCGGCACGCTCCACGCCGCAGGACGGCCTCGACTCCTGCCCTTCTTAAGCGCTCGTAGAGCTTCAGGGCGTCGACCCCGGCGGGCAGGTCGAGGTTCTGAACCGGCGACATTCCCCCACTCAAAGAAAGGCCTGCCTCCCGGAGGCGTTCGGCGAAGCGCCGAGTCCTTGCCGCGAGCCGTGCCCGCAGCCGGTCCCCCCGCTCGCGGTTGGCGGCGAGCGCGGCCTCGGCGGCGCGCACCGCCGCCACCGAGGGCGGGCTTGCATACATCCTCGTTTCACTCGCGCGGAGGAAGCGGCGTACGGGCTCGCGCGCCCCACCCAGGACGGCGAGCGGCGCGCCGAAGCTCTTGGCGAGCGAGGCGACGACGAGGAGCCGCGGCGAGGTGACACCCAGGAACGCGGCCGAGCCGCCGCCGCCATATCCGTAGGGCCGCGCCGGAGCCGGCCCGCGGCCCAAGAGACCGAGGGCCTGCGAGTCGTCGAGCAGCAGAAAGCCGCCGCGGGCCTCGACGAGAGCCAGGTAGCGGCCGAGCGGAGCCACCCGTCCGCAGTCCGGACAGAGGCCGTCGGTCACCACAAGCGGCACGAGCGGTGCCCGCCGTTCCCCTGCAAGCCGCTTTGCGAGGCGGTCGGCGTCGTGGTGGGGGAAGGTCTCGCCGGCGACCCCGGCGACACCGGCGACCGCCGCCCGCTCGATCGCCGAGCGCCCCAGCGGGTAGAGCGCGGAGTCGGCCAGAATCCGCAACGGCCGGCCGCGGGCCTGACCGCAGAGGTCCCAGAGGAGATGGAGGGAGGAGACCCCGAGCACGGCGGTCTCCACCCCCATCAGGGCGGCGAGCGTCCCGGCGACCGCCCGCGCGCCGTCCGGGGGCACAAGCGCCGCGGGCATGCCGGCCGTCAACGCCTCCCAGGGCCGCAGCTCCCGGTGGGGATGGCGCATCCCCAGGTAGAGCGCCGAGGCGAAGCCGGTCACCGCGAGCCCTCCCTCACCGCGCCCTCTGCTCGGCCAGCCGCCGTTCGAGGAGGACCGACGGCGGTGTCGAGTCCACCTGCTCCTGCCCTCCGGAGCGAACCCCCAGGTCGACCCCCGTCGCCGCCCGGTAGGCGTGGAGGTAGCCCTGGATCTCCGGCTGGAAGTAGCGGGCCCAGTTCTTCGGCCGGTCCTGGTCGTTGACGTCGCCCCAGTTGCCGTAGCGGATGGAGAGCAGGATCTGCTCGCCGTAGACCCCGAGGTCGCGGAAGTAGGTGACCCCCGTGTCGCCCCACCCGAGGAGCCGGCGCAGTGAGTCGACGGGACCCATCCACGGCTCCTTGTAGGGCACCATCGCCCGGCCGCGCAAGAAGTCCTGGATCTCGCGGCGCGACAGCAGCCACTTCTGGATCAGCATCTCGACCCGCGCCGTCCAGGGCAGGTCGCGGAACTGGTTCTGCGCCCCTTCGGCGAGCAGCAGGTGCACCTCCTGCAGGCTGTTGAGCAGCGGGAAACCATCGGCGATCACCGTCGTGTCGGCATCCTCCTTATAGAAGATCGCCACCTGCCGCAGCAGGCTGTGGAAGGCCTCGAGGAACTTCGAGCGGTCGTCCGCCGGCCGCATTCTGGGAATCGCCTTGCCCAGGAGCGACAGCCCGTAGTGGTGGCTGTACTCGTAGGCGCGGCGCGGCACGGTCAAGCGGAACGGCTCGTCCTGGATGTAGCCCCAGAGCAGGTTCGAGAGCGGCCGGAGCGGGCTCAGCTCGAGCTGACTCAGGGCGTTGTTGGAGCCCGCGAGCTTGTTCTGGAAACGCAGGCAGACCGTGTTGATGGCCTGGACGAGCATCCCCTCCTCGTGCCAGTACGACCAGATCAGCTCCAGCATGCAGGGATCGAAGGGCCGGCCGCAGAGGAGCGGTTCGCAGAACGGCGAGCCGGCCTCCCGGTCCAATCCCTCCTCGCCCAGGCCGCCGAGGACCGTGCGCAGGTACGGCAGGCCGCCATGGAGGTACTCCCCGAGCCGGCGGGAGATCTCGTCGAGGTCCAAGTGAGCGTTCAACCGGGGCGCCTCCTCCCCCGGCCGGTAGAGGTCCCGATCGATTTGCAAGGTGCCGCAGTGGAGGATCAGGAAAGCCTCGGTCGCCACCTTGAGGAGCTGGTAGCCGTCGGCGCCGAAGGCCAGGCGCTCGGAGGCCCCGCGGTGACCATCGAGGGTCTGCCGGCCGCACATCACGGCGTCGACGAACAGGCAGTACCTCTCGAATCCGATGAGACGCGTGCGCTCGCGGATCGCCACCCAGAACGCCTGGTCCGTGGTGCTCTCCAGGTCCGGCTGCCGCAAGGTGACGGCCATGCGGCCGGTCACGTGCTGCTCCTGACGGAAATGGCGCGGCTCCGTCCACCGCGGTTCGGGCGCCGGCGGATCGCCCCCGAACCCTGCCTCACCCCCGCCCGGTTCGACGGCGCTCTCCGATTCCTTCGGGCGCCCCAGATCTTCCGGATCGCCCTGTCCTCTCTTCGTGCCTTTGCTCATGATCGATCTCCTTGTAAAAAGCTCGGTTCAAGCGGCGAGCGCCTTGGGCGTCGCTGCCGCGGTTTGAAGGTCTCCCAGCGCCCGGCGCAGAGCCCAGTGCCGCAGCAGCTGCGCCACGGTTTCGCTCTCCTGCTCAGGGGTGAGCTTGCGGTCCTGCCGGGCCTGGCCCAGCACGGCGAAAGCCAGGGTCGGAGCCGCCCGGCGCATGTGCGCCGGCTCGCGGTGCCAGGCCGCGAAAAGGGAACGCAGGCGCTCGGGTTGGCGTTTGGCGATGGGGAAGACCTGGGAAAGCGTCGCGCCGCCCAGGGCCTGGGGCCGGTGTTCGACCAGGAGCCGTACAAGCTCCGGCAGCGTCGCCTCGAGAGCGCTTAAGATCCGCAGCCGGCTGGGATCCAGACCCGTCCGCGGATAGAAGGATTCCCAGAGCTGGTCGACGAGCTGCCACTGCGGGTCGGGGTAGAGATGGCTCCCCACCGCCGCCGACAGCTTGACCCGCACCCAGGGAAAGGGATGTGGATCGTCGGTCTGAATGCGAAAGACGAAGGCGCGCGGCAGGCTGACCACCTGCATCAGGCCTTGGGTGGCGGAGATGCCGAGCTTCGCCACCGCCCAGACGTCGGCGACGATCTCCGAGATCCAGCGTCCCCAGAGCTGCCAGGCGACCCGGTCCTCCCCGCTCGCCTGGCGCGCGCGGGAAAAAAGCGCCAGGCGAAGCGACGCGACGAGGCCCAGGAGCGCCGCCCCCTGGTGACCCACCTCGTGGACCAGCGAGGAGGCGATGCCGCTGCCCACCATGCGCTCGCGCGGCAGCCTCAAGATCGCCACCGGCGTCATGCCGCCGCCGGGCAGCCGGGTGCGGGCGCGGCGGATGGCGGCGCCGTGGCTTCTGTCCAGGTACGTGATGACCGGCGGCGCGTCGAAAAAACGGCCGGAGAGGTCGAGCGCCTCGGCCGCCGCAACGTCGAGCCCGGCGAGCCAGACCCCATTGTCGACCTCGGCGCGCTGGGTCAGAGCGTCTGAAAAGATGTGGAACTGGGCGAGGACCGCGTCGAAGCGCAGCTTGAGGAAAGCGAAGCGGCGCTGCGCCTCGGCGGCGGTCGTGCCCCGCCCCTCGGTGCCCTGCAACCAGCGGATGTAGGCGCGCACCCGCGCCTCGAGCTCCAGCCGCCCATGGATCAGGTAGTGCTCGACCGCGAGGACCGCTTCCGGGGCGGCGCTCGCCGCCGCCACCATGGGCATGATGACGGCGAACGGCCGCACCCGGGCGAGACGGGTGAGGAGAGCCCGGGCCTCCAGGCTCAAGTCATCGGCGATGTAAGGTGACAGGGCCATGGCATTAGGTCCCGAAGAGAACGATTTTTCCGTGGCGCCGTTCCCAGCGGCCCTTCCGCGATGGGGAACCGGGGGCCGCGGCTGGACGCGCCCCGGATTGCTGGAAACCGGCCTCGGCCTCGGTGTCGCCCTGGGCCGGGGCCGAGGTTTCCATCAGTTTTTTCGCCAGGGTCGAGCCGAGGCGCACGAAGCGCTGGGCGGAAGAAAACTCGAGCTCCTCCCCGCCGCCATCGGGATCGGGCTCGGGCTCGGCTTCGACGACCGCCAAGGGCGGCGGCGGCGGCGGAGGAGGCTCCATCCCGCCGGTATACCCGCCGGCGTACCCGCCACCATACCCGTCACGATATCCACGATATCCCCCGCCCTGGAGGTAGCGCCGGAAGAACCGGCGCACGCGATAGCGGCCGCGGCGCTGGAGTTTGGGGTAGTACCGGTTGAAACTGCTGATGAACTGCTCGAGCTCCCCTTCGCTGGTGGCGGCGAAGAGCTCGTTGGCGAGCTCGAGCTCGGCTTGCGGGGAGAGCTCGCCGTGGGCGGTCGCCCCGTTGCCCCCATTACCCCCGTTGCCAAAGATCTCCGGCGCCAGCTCATATTCGCCGGCGCCATACTCGCCTTCCGGCTCCAGCGCTTGCAGGGTGCGGTCAAGGTCGTGCATGTCGATCTCCTCTCTCTTCGGTTGGGTTCGCCGCGTTCACGCACCGACGACGAAGATCCCGCCGCGGCGGCGGTACCAGGTCCCTTGCTGCGCCTGGCCGGGGCGTCCCGGCTGTCCGGAGGGACACGTTCTGTTGGCGAGGTTCCCGAGCAGGCCGGGCGCGTGGCGCGCCGCGGCGGCGGCCAGGGCGGCGCGCGCCGCCTGCTGGGCCGGTACACCGGCGGGCGTCTGCGCGGCCTGCTGGGCGGCGTCCGCCGCCAGCCGCACGACGCGCTGCGCCACCTCGAGCTCGCGGTCCTCCCCGCTCATGCCTTCGAGCTCCATGCCGAAGAGCTGGCCGGCGGCGAGGGTCCCCAGCTGGCTGCCGATCTTCGCGCCGCCCGGCCCTATGTAGGAGCCGAGAGCGCTGCCGACCATGGGGAGCGCCGTCTTGGCCGCTTTCTTCAACAGGCCGCCCAGCGCCTGGCCGACGGGGGATTTGATCACTTTACCGACCCCCTGGGAGACCTTCTTGAAGAGGTCGCCCAGGAACTGCTCGAGCTCCTGCTCGTTGGCGACCGTCAGCAGCTCCATGGCGAGCTCGAGCTCCTGCTCTTCTGAAAACGGACTGTTGCGCCCAGAGCCTCCGCCGTAGGGGTTGCCGTAGCTGCCGAATTGCTCGCCCTCGTTCTCGGAGCTCAGGTACTCGTTCTCGAAAATTCCTTCGTTCAGCTCGTTCATCGCTCTCTCCTTTCGGCCGGGTCGGCCGGGTTGGAAACCTATTTGGAGAGGGATAAAGGCAAGCGTCGTGCCAGGCGAAAAACCTTATAAACGGCCCTCTCGCGAGAAGCCGGCTTCGCTTTCGGAAGTATTGGAGGGCGGGAGGCGAAGCTCGCTTCGGGCCCTACTGGAAATAGCCCACGACGTCGAGCACGAGGTCGACCTGGCCGCCGCCGAGAAGTCCGGCCTTGGCGTCGAGCTTGCCGCCGGAGAGGGCGAAGACGGCGTTGTTCGTCCGCGTCTGGCCGCGGCTGAAGTTCAAGGTACTGGCGAGCGGCGCCGGGGTTCCGGTGGGGAAGACGGTGAGGAAGCCGGCCGCGGTGGGGTTGACGACCGTGAAGTTGCCGGCGACCGCCCGCGCCCCGGCCGGGACGCCGCAGGTCCCGGCGAGCGCCACCGTTCGCGGGGTGCCT
>JAXDLD010000607.1:0-9437 GCA_034666805.1 Acidobacteriota bacterium | reverse complement strand
GCCGTCCGGCAGGAGCTTGCACTCGAAAGTCTTGCCGGCGAGCTTGGGGTCCTTGCGGAGCGCGGCGAGGGCGGTCACGATCTTGAAGGTCGAGCCGGGCGGGTAGATGCCGTAGCGCGCGCGGTCGAGAAGGGTGCCGCCGGGCTTGGCCTCGGGCGCCGCCGGCAGCCGCTCGGGGAAGGGGTAGGAGGCGGAAGCGAGGAGGTCGCCGGTATCCGCGTCGAGCACCACCGCGGCGGCGCCGTACCCCGCCTGGGTGGCGTACTTGCGCAGCACCTCCTGGGCGGTCAGGAGGAGCCGCACGTCGATCGTCAGCCTCACCGTGCGGTCGCGGCCGAGGACCCTCTTCACCTCCGGGTGGTCCGGCTGGTAACGGTGACGCAGCAGTGGCACGAGCTCCCGGTAGTCGACGACGACGACCGGCGCCTCGCTGCCGTCGGGCTGCTTCACCTTGACCACCCCGGCGTAGTCGTCGTAGCCCTGGAGCCGGACCCGGGCGTCGCGCTCGATGAAGGAGGTGTTCCGCGCCCCCCAGTTCAGGCGGTTGCGGAGGTCCCCCAGGAGGTGGAAGGTGCGCCCGCCGAAGGGGTAGACCCGGGTGCGGCGGTCGGGGGACGCGGCGGCCTGACCGGCGGAGCCAGCCCCGCCGGCGGAGCTGTCGAAATCGGTGGCGCCGAGCTTCGTGAGCTCCGCCCGGTGGGCTTCGAGCTCGGCCGGATCGCTGGTCGCGAGAGGCACGCCGTTCCTGTCGACGATCGAGCCCCGGGGGATCGTCGCGGCGATGGCGGCGAGCCGCGGGTTGTACTGGAAGCGGCGCACCCCGTCCCCCTGGAGGGCCACGGCGCCGCGGGTCAGATACATGTTGGGCCGGAGGAGCTGGACGTCCGCCAGGCGGAGGAGGGCCAGGAGGGAAAAGACGCCGAGGCCGATTCCCACCCAGCGCTCCCCACCGAGGAACGGCCGGACGCGCTCCGCCCCCTCGACTAGCGGCTCGCGGGCGGAGAGGCCGGCCAAGACCCCCACGATGAGGAAGTTGGCGAGCATCGCCGAGCGGCCGAAGGAGAGGAAGGGCGAGGCGACCCCCGAGAGCGGCAGGAGCCTCAAGACGCCGCCGGCGATGAGCGCCGTCTCCAGGGCGATCAAGAGGGTGAAGCCGAGACCGAGGAAGAAGCCGTACGGAGTCCCCGCTCGCCGGGCCGCCCGTAACCCCCGCTGGACCAGAAGGGCGTAGAGGGCGCCCACGGCGAGGAGGCCGAGGAAGCCCAGCTCCTCGCCCACGGCGGAGAAGACCATGTCGGTATGGGCCTCGGGGACGAGGCCGGGCTCGCCCAGCCCCAGGCCGGTGCCGGTCGGACCGCCGGTCGCGAGCGACCAGATCGCCTGGGCCAGGTGATCGCCGCCGTGGAACCAGGTGCTCCAGGGTTCGAGCCACATGCCGATCCGCTGGCCGACCGTCCGCGGATAGCCCAGCTTGTAGCCGGCGAAGCAGGCGAGGGAGACGGTCGCCGCCCCCACCAGGGCCATGCCGGGCCGGCCGCGGGCGACCGAAAAGAGAATGAGGAAGAGGCTCGCGAGCACGAGGGCCGGCCCGAGGTCCTTCTGGAGGAAGAAGAAGAAGAGGACGGTGCCGATCGCCACCACGGGCGGCAGGGCGTACTCCAGCCGCGGGAGGACGAGGATCTTTCCCGCCCGCCCGAGCGGCAGGCGCCGCTCCGGGACCTCGCGCAGCAGCTCCCAGCGGTCGGCGAAGTAGCCGGCGAGGAAGAGGGCGAGGAGGATCTTGATCAGCTCGACCGGCTGGAAGCCGAGGAAGTTGACCTTGACGTCACTCCCCCCCGGGCCGCCGCCGAAGAGGATGAGGAGGCCGGAGAGGACGGCCGCGAGGCCGAGCGCCCAGAGACCCCGGCGCGGGAGCGGGGTGCGCTCGAGGTCGAACAGGGCACCGGCCAGGAAGAGGACGCAGCCGGCGAGCACCCCTTCCGCGAAGCGCAGGTGGAGGGGCAGATCGCGGAGCGGATCGCGCAGGCTCATCATCAGGGCGAAGCCCAGCCCCGAGAGGAGGAGGATGATGGGCAGGAGCAGCTCGTCGCCCCGGAAACGCCGGAAGCGCAGGACCAGGTGGGCGAGGAGGAAGCCGGCGAAGAGGAGAGCCGCCCCGAGGAGGGTCGTCTTGCGGAACTGGGCCGGGGTGCGGACGAGGAGCCGGGGTTTCAATTGCCGGAGCTGGGCGGCGGAGAGGAGGGTCGCCGAGTCCCGGCCGGAGGCCTGGATGCGGGCCGCCATGTCCGGCAGGAGCTTAGGGTCGATCTCGCCCGCCGGCACCCGGATGCGGCCGATCTCGCCCACGTTGTCCATGGACCCCGCCGACACGTGCTCCCGGATGCGGTCGGCGACGAAGGAGCGCTCCTGCGAGGCGCCGAGGAAGGAGAGGAGCGGCAGGAGGTCGCCCGAGCGGGAGACGGCGTTCAGGTTGACGACCTCCCCGCGGTCGAGCCGCCCCTCTACGTCCGACAGGGGCCGGGAGACCGCGAGCCAGGTGAGGACGATGGCGAAGAGCACCACCGCCCCGGAGAGGGCGAGGAGCGCCGCCTCCCGCCCGCGGCTGCCGCCGGGACCGCCCCTATCGAGCCCGGGGATGCGCCCGCGGGAACCGGGGGCGGGCCGGGGGGCCTTGCGCTCGGAGGCGCGGCTGATCGTGACGCCCATGGGTCTCCTCAGCCCCCCCTCATCCCGTCCGCCTCCGCGGCGGCTTCTTGACGAACTCCCGCTCCAGGGCCCGGCCCAGCCGCTGCCAGAAGCCGGCCGCGTGGATCGTCTCGCCGGACCGCGACCGCGCCGATGTCGACGCCGGTTCCGGCGGCGGCGCGAGCTGCGACTGGACCGCTTCCAGGTGCGACTGGGCCTCCTCCCGGTTGCTCGCGGAGTCGGCGTAGTCCTCGATCTGGTCGTAATATTTCACCGACTGCTGAAGATAGGCCCGGGCCTGCTTCAGGAGGTCGTCCTTCTCGCCCTCCTCGGCGCGGTCGGCCCGCGCTTCGAGCCCCAGCCCCTGCATGCGGAAGCCGTCGGCGAGCATCGCCGTCTCCCGCCGGCCGAGGTGGTAGCCGCGCCGGGACGCCTCGTTGAGGTTCCTCTGCAGGGCGTCCAAGTCGAAGAGGTCGTAGGCGTAGATCCGCGCCAGGCCGAGATAGGGGTCCGGCCAGGAGGAGTCCCAGCGCGCGGCCTCCTCGAACTCCTTCGCCGCCGCCTGGCTCGTCGCCGCCGCCTTCTTCTTGTCCCCCTGGTTTTTCAAGGTGATCGACTCGATACGGTCGAGGTGGCCCTGGGAGTAGAGCAGCCGGGAGCGGATCTTTTTGTCCCGCGGGGCGATCTGGGCGGCGGCGTGGAGGTAGCGGTAGGCGGTCTGCCAGCCCCGCTGGGTCGTCGTGGGGTCGTCGCCTCTGTAGCTGTCGACGATCTTCCCGGCCGAGGTGGTCAAGGCGCCCAGGAGATCCTTCCCCACCCCGAAGAGGTCGGTCGAGAAGAAGCTCCAGGGGATCGTGCTCGTGTAGCGCTGGGCGATACTCTCGAGGTCGGGATGAGGAGCGGTCAGGTCGCTCCGGAGCTGCTTCGACTGGTTCCAGGCCCAGATCTGGGAGACCCCGACGGCGATCAGGAAGAGGCCGGCGAGCACCATCACCAGGGTCTGCATGCGGTGCCGGGGGCGGGGCGGCGCCGATACGAGGTCGGACGCCGGCGATACGGGCGATACGGACGTCGTGACGGCCGGGGATACCGCGGCAGTCGCTGGCATCGGGGAGCTGGCGGCCGGGCCGGCGTCACCCGTCCGGCGGGTCGACTCGACCGGGATCGCGGCGACAGGGGGCCGGTCGGTCCGCCGGGTGGCCTCGACGTTCCTCGCCTCCTCGGGTGGCAGCGGCCGGGCCGTGCGGCGGGTGAGGTGGAGGTCGGGGTCCTCCCCTCCCGGCGCCGCCGCCAGCGAGGGGAGGGGCTGGCTGTCGCGGACGGCGAGGAGATCGGCCTTGAGGTCGGCGGCGCTCGGGTAGCGGCGCTCGACCTCGAAGGCGAGCGACTTCGAAACGATGTGGGCGAGCCCCGGCGAGCAGAGGGCGGGGAGCGGCAGGGGGGGCACCCCGCGGCGGATCGCCTGCTCCAGCTCCTCGGGGGTGTTGCCCGGGAAGGGGCGCTTGCCGGAGCACATGGCGGCCAGGACCACCCCCACCGCCCAGAGGTCGGAGTGGCGGTCGACCACCCCGCGCTCCAGCCGCTCCGGCGGCGTGTAGGGGAGGCTGCCGAAGAGGTTGACCGTGAAGCGCCGGGTCTGCGAGAGGTGCTTGGCGATCCCGAAGTCGAGGACCCGCACCCGGTCCCCCTCCTGGAGCCGGATGTTCTCGGGCTTGATGTCGCCGTGGACGATGCCGAAGATCCGCCTCCCCGAGACCTCGGCCGAGAACTCGTGGCAGACTTCGAGCATGGAGACGAGCTCCAGGGTGATGGCCACCGCCCGCGCCTCCGGGAGCGGTCCCTTGGCGAGGATCTCGGCCAGATCGGTCCCGGCCACGTACTCCATGGCGACCCAGAAGAAGTCGCCGTCCTGCCCCGCCTCGTAGACCGCCGCCACCTGCGGCGCCACCTCGGCGAGCTGCGCCTGGAGGATGAGGCCGTTCTTCTCCGCCTCCAGCATCTCCGGGTCGCTCTTGCTGACCCGCACGACCTTCAAGGCCACGAAGCGCGACTTCTCCGGGTCCCAGGCGAGGAGGACGTCGCCGATCGCCCCGCGGCCCAGGAAGTCCTTGATCTCGAAGCGGTCGACCGTCTGCTTGCCGAGCAGGTGCGGGATGGCCGCGGTCATGGCGTGCTCCGGGGGACCGCGGGAGAGGGGGGCACGGTCGTGGCGGGGGGAGCGGGCGGGGCGGGTGGGAAGCGTACCGCCTGCTCGCGGGTGAGGCCCGCGAAGCCGTTCCAGCGGAAAACCTCGTCCGCCCGCTCGGGGCCGGGGAGGGTGACGCCGGCCCCGCCGTTGCCCTCGATCCGGTTGTCGGCGAGGAGCGGCGCCGCCGACTCCCGCACCTCGACCCCCGGGGCCGGGCCGCCAGAGACGCCAGAGACGCCCGGGATGCCGGAGCCGCCGGGGCGGGTGCCATTGCCAGAGATCAGGTTCGCGAGGAGCCGCGGCGCGGCCTCGCCGGAGATCGCGATCCCGGCGCCGCCGTTGCCATGGACGTAGGAGTGGCGGACGGTCGAGCGGTCGGCGCCGCGGATCTCGATCCCCGCCCCGCTCGTGCCGGTGACCTCGACCCCGTCGAGCTCGACCTCCGAGCCGTCCAGGCGCACCCCGACGCTCCAGGGTGCCGCCGGAGTCCCCATCACCTTGAGCCCGGAGACCCTCCCCCCGTGGACACCGGTCGCCGAGATGGCCGGGGCCGCCCGCGCCGCCGGGGTCTCGCCAGCCCCGGCGGGCGGCAGGAGGACCGCCCCGCGCGGGACGCGGGAGACGAGGTCGACCCCGTCGCGGAGAGTGATCCGCTCGTGATACTGCCCGGGCGCCACCTCGATCCGCTGCCCCGGCCGGGCCTGGGAGAGCGCCTCGGAGATGGTGGCGAAGCCGCCGTCGCCAATCCCTACGACGAGGACCGCGCCCGATTTCCTGGGGCCGATGGCTCCCCCGCCGCCAGGTCCGATCCCCAGGCCGTCGAGGAGCGGCTCGCGGAAGAGGAAAAGGGCGGCGAGGACGAGCGCGAGGACGATCGCCGCCAGGAGAGCCTTGCTCCACCCTCCCCCGCCGCGCACGTGCCCCGCCCCGCGCAGGGAAGCGACGGCCGGCCTGGCGCTGCCGCCGCGGTCTCGATCCTTGGGGCCGCGGCGCACGGCCTCGGCGAAGCGGTCGCCCAGGACCAGGACGGCCGAGACATTGTCCTTCCCCCCCGCGGCGTTGGCGCGCTCGATGAGGTCCTTGACCGCGGCATCCGCGGAGCCGGCGTTCTCCTCGACCGTCTCCAGGATCTCCCGCGAGGAAATCATGTCGGAGAGGCCGTCGGAGCAGAGGAGGAGGGCGCCCTCGGCCGGGAAGGGCACTTCGAGGACGTCGATCCAGCCCTCCTCGTCCGGCTCGTGGGGGGCGGAGCCGACGTCGCGGAAGATCTCGTTCCGCCGCGGGTGGCGCATGGCCTCCTCTTCGGAGATCTCGCCGGCGTCCTCTCGGGTGCCGACCGGCGAGTGGTCGGGGGTGACCTTGCGGATCTCGCCGGGGGAGAGGGCGTAGAGCCGGCTGTCTCCCACGTGGCCGACCGTGGCCTTCGCGGGATCGGCGGCATCGAGGACGACGACGGTCAGGACGCAGGCCATGCCGGAGAGCCGGGAGTCGTTCTTCGCGCGCTCGAAGATCTGGCGGTTGGCGAGGGCGATCGCCTCGCGCACGAGGCGGCCGGAGTCGGTGGTGCGGCGGGAGAGCCGGGCGAGGAGGACGTCCCGGGCGGTCTCGGCGGCGACCTCGCCCGCCGACTCGCCGCCCACCCCGTCGACGACCGCGAAGATCCCCAGGTCGGGCTCGCAGAGGACCCGGTCCTCGTTGTTCCCCCGCTCGCGGCCGGGGTCGGAGGCCGCCGCGGCCTCCGGACCTCTCGGGCGTTCCTTCCGGGTCACCGCCACCGCCCGTCTATTCCTTCCGCCGGATCTCGGAAACGACGGTCCAGGCGAGGACCGCCACGGCGGCGGCGAGCGCCCCAAGGAGGGGGAGGCGGGCCCAGAACAGCGAGGTCAAGGCTTCGCGGTCCTCTCGAAGTCGAGGAAGACGATCCCGGCGAGGCCGATCCGGGCGCGGTCGGGGAGGTCGACCCACTGGTCGAGATCGCGCCCCCCCTCCCCCGCCCCCGAGGGCGGCACCGGGGTGCCGTTGACCGTGGTGCCGAGCTTCGACAGGTCCTTGATCCTAAAGACCCCGCTCTCCGGCATCCGCCGCAGGCGGGCGTGCTCGCGGGAGACGTCGAGCGAGGTCTCGAGCCGCAGGTCGACCCAGACGTCGGGCGCCTCGCGGCCGATGACGACCTCGTCCTTGGTCACCCAGAACTCCTTAGGCCCTGAGTCGTCCTTGTAGGTGATGCGGGCGAAGGCGGCTGTATGGTCGGCGGTCTCCCGCTGGCTGGTCATGCGGCCGAGCCGGCGGGTGGTCGAGATACGGTGGGTGGGCGATCCCGCGCCGTAGCCGGCGGCCGGCGCCTGGGCGAACTCGGAGACCACCTGGATGTCGCCGGGCGTGAGGGCGCCGTTCGGGTCCTCCTGGAAGCGGATGAACCAGCGCCCCTCGGCGGAGACGAAGCGCGGCACCGGCTGGGCCGGCTTACCCGTCCCGGCCAGGGTCTCGTCGCCCTTCCCCCCGATCTTCCGCACCCGTCCGAAGATGCGGCCGACGACCGGCGACGCGCCGCGGTTCATCCTCTGCATCTCGCGGTCGAGGAGCTCCTTGGCCTCGGCCTCGATCTCGCCGAAGATCGTGCGCAGGCGCTCGTAGTCCTCGCCGTGCAGGTAGACCTGGTACAGGCTGGGCGCCAGGGTCTTGGTGACCAGCGGCTCCAGGCTGCTCTTCATGTTCTCCGCGACGGCCAGGATGACGTCCCTGGCGGTCGCGCGCTCCTGGCTCAACGTGCCTCCTCCTCGCTCGACCTCGACCGGGCCGCTTGCAGAAACGGCGCCACGGGCTCCCCCGAGTATATCCGTACGGAAATTGGCATCCGCGGGTTGCGGCGGCGGAGAGGCTACAATCCCCCGGATGAACGTCGTCAAGATCGAGCCGCCGGACGCCCCTTCAGGCTTACGTGCCGCCGCGGGCGCCTGGGAGCTGGGGGGCGGGGCGCTCCTCGCCTTCGCCGCGCTCGAAGCCCGGGAAGGCCTCCGCGATTTCCTCGCCGCCGAGCGCGAGCGCCTCGCCGGCCTCCTCGGCTCCCTCGCCCCGGAGGAGGTCCCTCTCCTCCTCGCCGACCTCCTGACCCGCGGCCTGCCCGCCCAGGAGACCCCGGTCGCCTGCGTGCTCTCTATCTATAAGGAAGGGACGGCTTGGTTCCTGGCCTCTGGAAAGGCGGCGGCCTACACGGCGCCCGCCGGCGGCCCGGTGCGCCGCTTCCTCCCCTCGGAGGGGGTCCGGCTGCCCATCGCCGGGGAGACCCTGGTCGCCCTGGTCGCGGGCGAGATCCCGGCTCCTCTGGAGGAGCGCCTGCAGGCCGCGCTCCAATCGGCCCGCGGGCCGGAGGCCCTGGAGCCGGTCCTCCGTGGTCCCCTGGAGCGGGCCGGCGGAGCGCTCCTCGCCTTCACGGCAGCGGCCGGGGTCCCTGACACCGGGGAGGCGCCGCGGCGCGAGGTCCCAGGGGACGTGGCGCATGAAATCGCCGTCCTCCGCCGGGAGGTCGAGAGGCGCCTCGCCCGGCTGGACGCGCGGATCAAGGACGTCGAGGATCTGGTCACCCTCTCCGCCGCCGCCGCGATCCGCCCCCGCTTCGCCTTCCCCGGCCTCTCCTCGCTCACCCGGTCGAGACCGCAGACCCTCTCCCTGCGCCGCCCCACCCTGGGGCTCGAAGAGTCCGAGCGCACCGACGACCTTCCCAAGTTCGAGCGCGGTCTGGACGTCCCGGTGGCCGCCAACTGGTCGCGCCCCCTGCTCCTCACCACGGGCGGAATCACCCTCCTCCTCTTCCTCCTCGCCCAGCTCTTCTGCGCCGCCCCCAAGCGGCCGCGGCGGATCTATCCGAAGCCGAGGGCGGTCCCCGCGGCGGCCCCGACGACATCGCCGGCGACGCCGAAGCCGCCGGTCGCTTCGGGGACGCTCTTCGTGACGCCGTCGAACGAGCCGGAGGGGACGGAGGGGCCGGCCCACCGTTGAAACCTCTTCGGGAAGCTTCTAGAGCTCCTCCGGAAGCTTCCAGAACCTCTCCGGAAGGTTCGCAAACCTTTCCGGATGCTTCCGGAACCTCTCCGGGACCTTCCGGAATCTCTCCGGGGCCTTCCAAAGCCTCTCCGGGAGCTTCCAGAACCCGTCCGGCAGGCTCCGAAGCCCCTCCGGGAGGTTCCAGGACCTCTCTGGGAGCTTCCAAAATCCCTCCGGGAGCTTCCAAAACTCCTCCGGAAGCTTCCAAACTCCCTGGGAGTCCGTCTGGACGGCTTCCGGAAGACTTTTGAGGCTTGGGACTTTACTTTCTACGTGTGCCGCCCGACTTTGGAGACTCGTAAAGTTACTTTCCAGGCGTTCCGGAAGACTTCCGAGGGGTTCACGAAGACTTTCCACGGATTCCGGAAGACTTTCATGAGGTGGAAAGTCGACCCGGAGAGGTCAAAAGTCGACCCGGAGACGTTCGGCACGACTTTCAAGGACACTTGGACACCCCCGGAGGGTTTTCCGGCGCTCCCGGAGGGCTTGCCGCCCGTCACCTGCGACTCATAGTGCGCGGCAG
>JAXDLD010000606.1:0-15293 GCA_034666805.1 Acidobacteriota bacterium | reverse complement strand
TTTTTCTCCAGCGAGAAGTCGCGGTAGTGGGCGCCGGTCAGGAGCAGGTAGAGGAGGGCCGCGAGCGCATACTGCTCCCCTTCCGGGGAGACCGCGGGCGCCGGCAAGCCCGCCCGCGCCGCAGCGGCATGCTCGGGCTCGAAGAAGAAGCCCACCCCGCCCCGCCCGCGCCGGGGCGGCACGCCCTCCCACAGCGCCAGGCCGAAGTCGATCAGCCGGACGCTCCCGTCGGCCGCCACCAGGGCGTTGCCGGGATGGACGTCGCCATGGAGGACACCCCGCTCGTGCAGCCCGGAGTAGGCGGCGAGGACGGCGCGGCAGAGCGCCAGCCGCTCCGCCCGGCCCGGCCCCAGCTCGGCCGCCGCCGCCGTCACCGGGATCCCCCGGTACCACTGGGTCACCAGGTAGCGCCGGCCTCCCCCGGCTCCCCCGCCATCCCCACCGATCTCGCCCTCGGCGAGGAGACGCGGGGTCACTCCCTCGCCCAGGTGCCGCAAGATCGCCGCCTCACGCTCGAACCGGCTCCCGGCTCCGGCCCGACGCTCGATCTTGAGCGCCGCGACGGCCTCGCCGGCCTGCACCTGACACACCTGATAGACCTCGGTGTCTTCGAGCGACTGCACGCAGGCGACCACCCGGAAACCGTCCACCTCGTCCCCCGGCGCCAGGGAGGGGAGGATGGCGCCCTCCCCTTCCGGCACGAGGAAGCCGGCGTCGAGGAGCTGGGAGAGGAGAGGAAAGGCGGCGGCGAGGGTCGTCTCGGGATCGAGGCCCCGGGCGCGGCTGTAGCGGAGGACCGCCTCGACCAGGGTGCTGGGCGAGCGCAGCTCGGCCAGGAGCTGGGCGGCACCGGCGTCGACGATCCGCGACGCCGTGCGGAGGCCCGGCCGGGTGATCGCCCAGTCCCCCGCCTCCCCGGCGAGCCGGCGGCGCACCTCCTCCGGCAGCTCGGCCACGGGGACGAGGAGCACGTCCGGGGGGAGGACCAAGGGATCGGTGATCGCCACGGCGGCTATCCCTGGCGGAAAACGAGGGCTCCCGGCGCCCAGGTGGCGGTGTCCACCCCCTCCAGGCGCAGGCGCTCGAGGGCGAAGCGCCAGGGCTCGGGGGAGGTCTCCCGGGCCGCGAAGAGGGCCAGGGCGAGGCGCTGGCAGAGCCAGGTCCGCCAGCTCTCCCGCCCGGCCGCGGGGACCCCGTCGGTCGGCGGATCGACTCCCCAGGAGAGCAGGCCGCCACCGCCGATTTCGGCGGTGAAGGGGACGCCCTGGACGGGGATGCCGCCGAGCCGCTCCGCCAGCCGCGCGGCGCTGGCGGCCAGGGCCTCGAGATCGGGGAAGTGGGCGACGATCTTGTCCGGCCGGAGCAGGCCCCAGCCGTCGCAGCCGATCTTCACCTGGGGGACGCGCGCCGCATCGAGGGCCGCCAGGATCTCCCCGAAGGCGGTGGGGAGGGCCTCCGGGACCGGGCTGACGTAGAGCTTGTAGGTCGCGGTCCCCCGCGCGGCCGGTCTTTCTCCCGCCGTGCCGCGGCGGCGCCAGCTCATCCAGCCGGCGAAGCCCGGCCGCCGCGACCAGCGCTGCTCCAGGAGCTTCCGGTTCGTCCCCCCGGGGTCGATCCCGAGGAAGCGCTCGACCGCCGGGGCGTCGGGCAGGAGCCGCTTCCAGGCCGGGGTGAGCGGCCGGCGGTTGTAGCCATAGAGACGGAGGGTCAAGAGAGCGGGGTCCACGGCCGCGGTCCGGGCCAAGGCCTGGCCGTAGACGAGCGCCGCCAGGGACAGCTCCTGGAGCGGGCCCCCCGCGTCCTGCGACCCGCCGCGGTCGTGGTCGAGGTCCAAGGCGGCGGGGCCGGAGACGAAGGCGCCGCCCCCGCCTTCGGCCTCGACCTCGAAGACACCGTCCGCGACGAGCTGCATCACGGTACGGTCGAGACTCTCACCCAGGATCGCCTGGAGATAGGAAGGCAGCGGCCCGGGCTCGCGCAGGGTCAGGAAGAGAAGGGCCGTATCTCTGTCGACCGACTTCCAGCCGAGCGGCGAGCCGCCGGTGGGGCGCAGGATGCCGTAGAGGCCGGGGTCCGCGAGGAGACCGGCCAGCCGCTGCTTCTCGTCAGCGGCCAGCCGGTCGTAGAGGACCAGCTCGTAGTGCGGATTGGCTCGGAAATCGAGCCCGAGAAGCTCTTTCACTACAGCCCTAGGGCGAGGCTCTGCCGGAGCTGCTGCTGCAAGAGGATCAGCCCGACCGGCGGCGCGTACTTCGGCTTGCCCTTACCGCCGTCCTTCTGATCACCCTTCTTGTGGTCACCCTTCTTGTCGTCATCATCCTTGCCATGGTCGTCTTTGTCATCGCCGGGCGACGACTTGCCGCAACTGGCGGCGGGACAGGTAAGGAAGAGCCCCTCCCGCTCGCCGATCCAGATTTCGCCAGTGAGATCCCTGATCTGGAAAGCCATATCTCTCCTTTTTGGGGCATCTCTCTCAGTCTCCGACCTGAGAAGAGGCGCCCTAAGGGTCATGCTTCGTTTGTGTGGATTGAAACTATCCCGCCTGGATTCGGGTTGTCAATGCGTATCCGCACCGAGCGTCAACATCCAGATATCTCCTTCGTGAGCAGCCCGGGTCACATAGAGAGCCTGGTCGTCGGAGCTGAGGCTCAGGGCCTTGAACTCCGCGTTCGCCGAGGGGCGCAGCACAGTACGGAACTTTTTCGTCTGCGGATCGAGGGCAAAGACCCCTCCCTTGTCGAGGTAGAGGAGCGCTCGACCGTCATGGAGCCAGATGGGGGAAAGGCCATGATCGGCCAGCCGCTCATAGGTGCGCGCCGGAAAAGAAAAAATACCGATGCCGTATTGACGGGACTCGCCGGAACGGGCCAGGTTCCCGGCCAGACGCTGACCGTCGGGTGACCAGGACGTCGGCGAGAAGACCCACCCGCCCGCCATTCTGGGGAGAAGACGAGGGCTGTGCAGCTCGACCGGCTCGGTGAGATCGACCAGCGCCCCGCCGCGAGTCCCGAGAGTACAGGCCAGGCGTTTTCCGTCCGGCGACCAAATGGGGTAGGTGAGCGAACCGCCATCGGTCTTCGTGACCTGCCGCATCTTGCTGCCATCGGGATGGATGGTCCAGGCCTCGTAGCGGCCGCCGCGGTTCGAGTAGAAGAGGAGCAGCCTGCCGTCCGGCGACCAGGTCGGGTGACGGTCCTTGAAGCGGTCGTTCGTCAACTGCCGCGGCGCCCCGCCCTCCGACCTCATGGCATACAGGTCCTCCTGGGGTGCCCAGTTGTCGAAGGCGATCCACCGGCCATCCGGGGAGGGCTCGCTCGAATACACCGCCTGGGCCCCCCGGGTCAGCTCCACCGCGGGCCCCGAGACCTCGAGACGCACGGGGTCGAACGCCAATCGCTCCACGTTGGCTCGCTCGTCGCTCGTCGAGTAGGCGATCCGCCGGCCGTCCCGCGACGGGCTCCAGAAGCCGCTCCACTGGGCCGGGGTGGTGATCGGCTCCGCCTCCCCCCGGACCTTCCCGGTCTCCTCGTCGATCGGCAGCCGCCAGAGGTTCATGCTCCCCCCGCGATCGCTGCCGAAATAGAGGTACCTGCCGTCGGGCGACCAGACGGGATCCCAGTTGAGGTGCGAATCGCTCGTCACCCGGGCCGGCTCTCCACCCGCCGCCGGCACCGTAAAGAGCACCCGCTCCGCGCTGCCGGGCGGGAGCCCCCAGTAGGCGATCCTCTCTCCGTGCGGAGACCAGCTCGGCTGGACCGCGTCGGCGCCGCCGACGATCCGCCGCTTGGCGCCCGTCGCGACCGCCACCCGCCAGAGGTCGCTGTTCGACTTCCGGGAGCCCGGGTCCTCCACCCCCTCGGTGGCGACGGCGATCTCTCCCCCGTCTGGCGACCAGGCGGGGTTGTAGCCGAATTCGGTCAGCCGGCGGACCGGGCCGCCGGCGATCTCCAGGAGGAAGATGCCGCCGCCGTCGCGCTCCGAGCGGAAGGCGATCCGCCGGCCGTCGGGAGAGAAGGCGGGCTGGGTGTCGTCCCACCGCGAGCCCGCGGTCAGATCCTGCGGGCTGCCCTCCCCCACCGGTTTGAGATAGAGGTGGGAACGGCCGCCCGCGGACTTGGCGTAGACGAAGAGCGAGCCGTCCGGCGAGAGGCTGGGGAACGACTCGCGCCCCTCCTGGACCGTCAGGTGGGTGAAGGTGGCCTCGATGGGCATCCGAGCGCCCCCGCCGCCACGCTGCCAGAGCCAGGCGCCGAACGCCGCGAGGAGCAGGAGGGCGCCCACCGTCCAGAGTCGAGCGCCACGGGAAGGCCGCGCCCCCGTGCCCGTGCTCCACCCCCCGCGCACCACCTCGAGGTCGGCGAGCGCCTCCACCGCCGTGGGGTAGCGCCCCGCCGGGTCCTTGGCGAGCATCCGGGAGACGATCCGCGCGAGCTCCGCCGGCACCTCGGGGCGCCTTCTCGCCAGCGGCGCGGGCTCCGCCTCGCGGATGGCATGGAAGGCCGCCGCCACGCTGCCGCCAGAAAACGGCCGGCTGCCGGCGAGCATCTCGTAGAGGACCACCCCCAGCGACCAGACGTCGGTCGCCGGCCCCACCGCCGCGCCCCGCGTCTGCTCGGGGGACATGTAGGCCGGAGTCCCCGCGAGAGAGCCGCCACCGGCATCGCCGGCATCCCCGGCACTTGGGTCGGCGGGGCCGGCGAGCTCGGCGATCCCGAAGTCGAGGATCTTGACCACCCCGTCGCCCGTGACCATGAGGTTCGCTGGCTTGACGTCCCGGTGCACGATCCCCCCGCGGTGCGCCTTAGCGAGGCCGCGGGCGGCCTGGGTGGCGAGCTCGACGGCTTCGGCGACTGGCAGCGACCCGCGCTCGATCCGCTGGGCCAGAGTCTCGCCGTCGTAGCAGGGCATGGCAAGGTAGAGCCGCTCCTCCGCCGTCTCCCCCACCTCGTGGACGGTGCAGAGGTTGGGATGGTCGAGGGCCGAGGCTGCCCGGGCCTCCCGCAGGAAGCGCTCCTTGGCCCCGGGGTCCCGGGTGCGCTCGGGGGCGAGGAACTTGAGCGCCACGGTCCGCCCCAGCCGAGTGTCCTCGGCCCGGTAGACCACCCCCATGCCACCGCCGCCCAGCGGCGCGACCACCCGGAAGTGGGCCACCATGGAGCCCAGCCGGAGGCCGGTCGGCAACTCGTCTTCGGGATGGGGGGGCTTCTCGGCGAGCGCCTCAGCGAGATCCTGGGCGGGGACCGCGGGCCGGGCGACCTCGATCAGGGTCTCCTCCATCTCCACCCCCAGGACCTCCGCCGGCACGGCCACGGCCGCGAGATCCGCCCGCATCCCGGCGGCGCTCGCGTAGCGCCGGTCCCGCGGCTTGGCCAGGGCCCGGGCCACGATCCGCTCGAGCGCCTCCGGCACCCCCGGGCGGCGGGCGCCCATCGGCCGCGGCGTGCGGTTGAGGATCGCCGCCACCACCTCGGCCTCGGTGCCGTCGAAGGGGATCTCGCCGGTCACCATCTCGTAGAGCACGACGCCCAGCGCCCAGAGGTCGGTGCGGCGGTCGACCGGCTCGCCGCGGAGCTGCTCGGGCGACATGTAGACCGTCGTGCCAAGCGCCGTGCCGGCGCTCGTGAGCACGGTCTGGTCGGCGCGGCGGGCGATGCCGAAGTCGACGATCTTCGCCCGGCCGCCCGGGGTGACCATGAGGTTCCCCGGCTTGACGTCCCGGTGCACGATCCCCTTCTCGTGCGCCGCTTCGAGGCCGGCCGCGACCTGGGCGGCCAGGTCCACGGCCAGGCTCAAGGGGAGCGGGCCGCGCTCGATGCGGCGGGCCAGGGTCTCCCCCTCGCAGAACGCCATGGCGAGGAAGAGCTGGCCGTTCTCGGCCTCGCCGATCTCGTAGAGGGTGCAGATGTTGGGGTGCTCGAGAGCGGAGGCGGCGCGGGCCTCGCGCAGAAACCGCCGCCGGTCGTCCTCGCTCGCCGCGCGGTCGGGGGCGAGGAACTTGAGCGCCACGGTGCGCTCCAGCCGCAGGTCGACCGCCCGGTAGACGACGCCCATGCCGCCCCGGCCCAGGCGCTCGAGGATCCTGAAGTGGGAGACGGAGTCGCTCTGCGGTTCGGTCTGCGACTGCAACCCTAGTCCTTGTGCGGTGATGCGATTGATGAGGTTGTGAATCTTACCAGAAAAGCCGCCCGAAGCGGAGCTCTCCAGGAGGGGGTGGTAAGCTCTTCAGCCGGCGAGGTGCACAATGCTGACGACGATTTGGGCGGTGGTGCGGGACGGAAAGATAGAGCTGTTGGAGGACGTAGGGGTGCCAGACGGTTCGAGGGTCCTCGTGACGCTCCTGTCGGGCGATGAGCAATTCTGGCTCGAAGCGAGCCAGAGCTCACTCGATGCCGTGTGGGGAAATACTGACGACGATGTCTATGCCGACCTACTCAAGGGGTGATGTCGTCCTCGTCAGCTACCCGTTTTCGAACCTGATTGGGACCAAGGTTCGACCTGCGGTGGTCGTAAACGCACCGCATGTTTCGCGAGATCTGTTCATCGTGCCACTCACCAGTCGGATCGGATCGCTACTGGCTGGGGAGTTCGTGCTGGCGGACTGGAAGAAGTCCGGGCTCAACGTCGCGACAGCGGTGAAACGAGGTGTGTATACCGTACACGAGGGCCTCGTCATCAAGCGGATCGGTGCGCTATCGGGCGCTGACGTCAGGCTGATGGACGGTTCGCTTCGACTGTGGCTGGGAGTACCGAACGCTTCATGACCGGCGCCCACCGTTCAGCCGCTCGACCGCCCGCTTGATCCCCCCCAGGGTCAGATCCTCCATGGGGAAGAGCTCGCCGATCCGGGCGATAGTCAGACTGCCGTGGGTGTTCCGCCAGCTCTCCCGGGGGATGGGGTTGAGCCAGACCGCGCGCGGGAAACGGTCGCGGAGGCGCTTGAGCTGGGCGAAGCTCGGCTGGGCGTCGTCCGCCCGCAGGTCGAGCGAGCCGTGGGGAGAGAGGAGCTCGTCCGGCGCCATGGCGGCGTCGCCCAGGAAGAGCAGGCGGACGTCGGGCGAGCGCCTCAGAAGCTCCGCCACGGGGAGCGGGTCCCGGTGCCAGGGGTCCTTGTAGACCGCGCCGTAGACCGTGTTGTGGAAGAAGTAGGTCGTGAGACGCCGGATGCGGTCGCGGAGCTTGCCGAAGAGGAGGCGGGTCAAGGCCACGTAGGGGAGCATGGAGCTGCCGCCGTTGTCGACCAGGAGGATTACCTCGATGCGGTCGAGCAGGTCACGGCGGAAGGCGAGGTCGATCTCGCCGCCGTTCCTGGCGCTCTGGCGGATGGTCTCGGGCAGGTCGAGCACGTCGCGCGGCCCGGCGGGGACGAGGTTCTTCAAGCTCGCCAGGGCCTGCGAGAGATTGCCGCCCTGAAGGGCGGTGTCCGCCGAGTACTCGACGTAGCGCCGCTCGCCGATGATCTTGAGGGCCGAGCGCCGGCCGGACTCCCCGTGCACCCGGACCCCGCCGGCGGCGTTCCCCGAGTGGCCGAAGGGCGAATTGCCGCCGGTGCCCACGAAGCGGCTGCCGCCGTGATGGGCCTCCATCTGTTTCTCTACCGTCTCCCAGAAGCGGCGCATCAGCTCCTCGGGCGACAGGGTCCAGAGCGCGTGCGGCGGCAACTCGCGCTTGCGGATCGCCTCGCGTAGCCACTCCCGGAACTGCCGGGTTTCGAAGAGCGCCGGGTCCCCCTCCGCCACCCGCGGGAGGTCGATGCCGTAGAAGTGGAAGGCGAAGGCGCGCTCGAAGGCGTCCATGTGCTCGACCCGGCGGACGAAGGAGAGCCGGGCGAAGAGGAAGAGCGATTCCAAATCCGGCGCCAGGCCCTTCTCCAGGCCGCGGTAGAAGTCGATCGCGTCGGTCAGGCTGACCGGGATGCCGTGCTCACGGAGGAGATAGACGAAGTCGTCGAGAAACATCGGGGGCGCTCCCCCCTAGTTCACCGGCCGCTTGCCGCCGGCGCGGTGGGCGAGGATGTCCTCGGTGCGTTTCAAGAGCGTCCCCACGAAGGGGATGTTCAACCGCTCCGGGGTCACCCGCGCGTGCTGCAAAGCCCCCAGCCAGTTGAGGAGCTCCGAGGTCGCCGGCGGCTTCTCGTAGCCCCGCTGGCGGAGGTCGTAGAAGATGGCCAGGGCGGAATCGAGGAGCCCCTTTTCGAGGTCCGGGAAGTGGAGCTTGACGATCTCCCGCATCTGCCCGGGGTCGGGGAAGGCGATGGGGTGGCAGTAGCAGCGGCGGAGGAACGGGTCCGACAGCTCGCGCTTGGCGTTCGAGGTCAGGACGATGAACGGTTTCACCCGGGCGCGCACCACCTCGTTGACCTCGCGGATGGTGAACTGGGAGTCCTCGAGGACGTCGAGCAGGTTGTCCTGGACGTCGGAGTCGGTCTTGTCGATCTCGTCGAGCAGCAGGACCACCCGCTCCGCGGCCCGGAAGGCGCGGCCGATCGGCCCCCAGATCACGTAGTCGAAGAAGTTGTTGACCTCCCTCCCTGAGACCGCGGTGCCGAAGCGGGCGTCGTTCAAGCGCAGCACCGTGTCCTGGACGTAGCAGGCCTCCTCCCCCTTGATCGTCGACTTGCAGCGCAGGACCTCGATCGGCATGCCGAAGGCGCGGCTGATCTCGAAGGCGAGCTGGGTCTTCCCCGTCCCCGCCTCGCCGGTCAGGAGGAGCGGCTTCTCCATGGCGAGCGCGATGTTGACGATCGCCCCCAGCTCGGGGTCCAGGTGATACTTGTCGGTGCTGCTAAACTCCATGTCCCCTCCTCGATCGGGGGCCGAGTGTAGCAAAGGGAGGTCCCATGCTCTACGAAAAGCTCAACCCCGTGATGCAGGAGATGGTCGACCTCTACGTCCAACGGCTGAGCCCCCTCTCCTGGAAGCGCCGGGTCGACATGCTCGGCGAGGCCATCCCCGCCTTCGCCGGCGAGCTGACGGCCGATCAGGCGAAGACCGCGGCCCGCGGGTTCATCACCGCCGTCCTCGAGCGCCTGGAGGTGAGCGATGTCGACGATCCCTTCCAGGCGAGCCTCTATCTGGTCTCCTTGAGCCTGGACCATCAGGAAGCCGCGGCCGGTTTCCTGGGCGCCCACCCGGAGTACGAGGACGCGGTCCAGGATCTCTTCGGATTGGGCAAGACGGTCCACTGACCGGATGCCGTCCGGAACCAAGCCGTTTGGAACGCCTCAAAAGTCCTCGGGAGGAGTTGGGAATGCACATTCCCAGCCTGGAATGTGCATTCCCGAGCGGGGCCTACTTGGGGGCCACGAAGAGCGAATCGTCGAGCGCCGGATTGACCTCGATCTTGCTCCAGGTGGACGTCTGGGTCACTTTTCTCTCGCCCGCGACCGAGGTCTGCTTGAAGGGCCAGAGGACTCCGTTGACGGGCCGGTAGTCCGTATAGCTGAGCTCCGCTTCCTTCATCCCGCTGGACGTCGGGACCGTCTCCCGGCTCTTGGTCAGCAGGTTGGTCTTGGTGTCGATGAAGTAGGTCGCCGCCGGCCCGTTGTCGGGGGTCAGCTTGACGACGTAGGCTTCACCGCCGTCGATCTTCTGTTTGCCGAGCAGCTCGGCCTTGTAGCCCTTGCTCTTGGGATCGACCAGGGGGCCGTCGATGTCCGCCGCCTGATGCAGGCGCGGCACCGCCGACGCCGGGAGCTGCCGCGCCTCACCCGGTCCCGCCTTCTGCCATCCGGTCGTGCCGTCGAAGACGGTGACCTGGCGGCCCTCCGGGTCTTCGAGGACGCGATGGTATTTGGTCGGCCGCTTCTTCTCGATCGTGAGCGGAAAGCCGTTGAGACCACCGCCCGAAAGAGTGCCGGACATCCGAACGGTTTGAACGGCCGCCAGCTTGTCCTTGCCGCCGCGCGCCGCCACATAGGCGGCCAGCACGTCGTCGACGGTCTTGCCGGCGACCGGCGTCACGGGACTTTCGGCGACCGCCGTGGCGGCGGGACCGGCGCCCTCCACCTGGCAGCCGACACTCAAAACGACAACGGCGAGAAACCAAGCGATCTTCTTTCCCATCTGTTAAAGCCTCCTGTAGAGTGTGGACCGGACGATTCTAGCGGATGACCCGGCTCTCCGCGGTCGACCGGAAGCTGCGCGAACGCCGCAGGTCCCGAACGACGTTGATCCTCTTGAGCCAGCGGTCGGTGCCATCGTAGCGGGCCTTGAAGGGTTTGCGGCCGTGAACCCCCTTGAAGTTGTCGATGAAGCAGAATTCTCCGGCGTTCAAGGGCACTTCGGCGATTTTGCGCTCGAGCCACTGGCGCAGGGCGTCGAAAGCCGCCTGCGGCTCCGCCTCCTCCAGGGGATCCATGAAGTAGGGATCGATACGGATGTAGGGCGAGGCGGGATTGCCCGACAGGATGGCGATCTTGTCCGGACGCGTGTTCATCCGTTCAATCAGCTGATAGGACTCGCTCAGATCTCCTTCCACCGCCCGGTTCTCCGACTTGTTCTTGGGCAGGTGAGACTCGTCGGGGCGGATGGTGAAGTGCGGCTCGAAGAGAAGCTGGCGCTGCTGGTCGGTGAGATCGAGGCCCTCGAGGTTGGCGAACGTCGTCGGCACGCGATCGGGGTTGCGCATGCAGAGGAGGCCGATGTAGTCGCCCCGCTGCGGATGGAAGGCGTCCTCCGTGTGCCACCACAGGAGCTGCTCGCTGCCGCTTCCCAGCTGCTCGTTCTCGTGTCCCGCGATGGGTGCGATGTCGTGCACGAGATAGCCGTCCTGCTGGGTCGCCCAGGCGACCGGCTCACCGAGGAGAGAGCCGAAGAGGACGAGGAGCATCTCCTCTTCCAGGCTGCGGGACGGCCGGTCCCGATGCTTCCAGTGCTTCGGCGTCGGGCCGACCTTCTCCTCGTCGATCGGATAGTTCGAGATGATGCACAGGGCCTCGATCGGCTCCAGCAATTTGAAGTCGTTCACCTCCAGGCGAACTCGCCGCGGGAGCTCATGAGCGTAGACCGTGGCCCGCCTCAGGAACTCCTCCTCCTCGACGGAATCGTAGCGCCGGGTCAGCTCGGCCAAGAGCGCCTGGATTTCTGAAACCTCATTGGATTCGAGAACGATTCTGCTCATCGCGGGCTATCCTCCTGTCGAGCGCGGGCGCCTCGCCCGCTGTCGATCCTGTGTGACGATCCGGGCGGCAACGAGCGCAGCAGGCGCGCCGTCCGGTCCAATCCCTCGGTCAGCACTGCGCGAGAACAACCGAAGCCGAGCCGGGCATGGGCCGGTTGATGGAAGCACGAGCCCGGCACCAGCAGAACGCCGAGCTCGCTGGCCAGGCGGTGGCAGAAGGAGTCCACGTCGGGGAGGTCGTGGAAGCGGACGAAGGCCGAGACGCCGCCCCGGGGGGGCACCCAGTCGATCCGGCCGTCCTGCTCGCCGATCCACTGAGCCAGCTGACCCCGGTTGATGCGCGCCTGCTCCAACCGCCGTCCCACGATCACCGCCGCGTTCTTCATAACTCTTTGTGCCACGAGCTCGACCAAAGGAGACAGGTGAAGAGTGGTGTAATCCCGGACCCGGATGAACCGCTCCAGGATCTCCGGCGCCGCCAGGCACCAGCCGACCCGGAGGCCCGGCAGGCCATAGGCCTTGGACATGGTCCCCTGGGAGACGGCGCGCGGATAGTCCAGGGGTTCCGGGAGGGGCGGCTCGTCGTAGGTGATCTCGGCGAAGGCACCGTCCCACACCAGGTAGGCGCCGATCCGGTCGGCCGCGGCGATCAGCCGGCGCTGCTCGTCGCGCGAGATCGACGCCCCGGTGGGGTTGTGGGGAAAATTGACGACCACCATCTTGACCTGGGGGGTCAGCAGGTCGTCGAGCTCGTCGAAGTCCGGGTGGAATCCGCGCTCGAAGCGCAACGGCCAGCGCTTGAGCCGGCAGCCCATCGCCTCGGCGATCCCGTAGAGCTGCTGGTAACAGGGATCGAGGACCACGACTTCGTCGCCCGGCTCGAGCAGGGTGGTCATGGTCAGGTGATTGGCGTCGGTCGAGCCGTGGGTGACCATCACGGCTTCGGCTCGTCCTCCCGCGAGGTGATCGGCGATGGCCTGCCGCAGGCCCTGCCCGCCCAGGGTCTGGCTGTCCTGGAAGACGATCCCGTCGATCTCTTCATGGGTGATCCCCAGCATCCGCCGCAGGTCGGCGAACGAGTAGTTCTCGACCCCGCTGCTGCCGATGTCATACGTGGCGTCGAAGTAGTAGCGACGCATCCACTCTTCGAGCAGGGCTGGCGCCAGTTTCATGCTCTCTCCCTCGGGGATCCGTGGCCGGCGCCCGCGGCGAGCCCGCTTTCGCGTCCCGCGTACTCGGCAGGGTGCGCCAGGCCGTCGTAGACGAGCTGGCCGGAATCGAGCTTGACGATCCGGTCGGCGACGGAATAGTAGCGATCGTCGTGGCTGATGACGAACATGGTCTTGCCGCGCGCCTTGAGGTCGGGCAGGAGCTCGCGGTAGAAGACGGCCTTGAACTCCGGATCCTGGTCGGCCGCCCATTCGTCGAAGACGAAGATCGGCGCCTCCTCCAGGTAGGCGGTGAGCAGGGCGAGACGCTTGCGCTGCCCTTGCGAGAGCTCCGTGGTCGACAGTCTCCCCCCCTCGATCCGGACCTTGTGCTTGAGCCGCAGCTCGGCCAGGTAGAGGCGAGCGCGGTCGTCCAGGTCCGGGGCCTCGAGGCCGAACAGCTCCTCGAACAGGTAGAAGTCCGAGAAGACGACCGAGAACATCCGCCGGTAGCGGTCGAGGTCGGCATGGACGAGCTTCTCGCCGTTCCAGCGGATCTCGCCCTTCTCCGGCGGATAGAGGCCGAGCAGGAGCTTGACCAGGGTCGTCTTGCCGCTGCCGTTGCCGCCGATGAAGAAGACGATCTGGCCGGGCTCGAAGGTGAGGTCCAAGGGCCCGAGCGTGAAGACGTCTCCATCCTCGCGGCGATAGGTGTGGGTGACGTGGTCGAGCTCCAGCCGCCGCCAGGCCGGTGGGGTGGAGAGGGACGACGCCATCTCTTCCGCCTCCTCCTCCAGGAGGGAGATCCCGAGCCTCTCGATCTTGCGGACGGAGATCTCGGCGGCGCTCAGGTCGGGGATGGTGTTGAGGACGGCCTGGAGCGGGCCGATCATGTAGAGCAGGATGAAGATGTAACCGCTCCGGGTTTGCGGGCTGAGGTGGAGGAGGTCGGCCGAGCTATAGAGCACGACGCCCACGGCGAGGAAAAACAGGGCATGGCCCCAGCTCGCCGCGCCGACGAAGAACACCTGCGCCTGCACCCGCAGGCCCCGCAGGGTCGTCGCGACGTCGTCCAGCCGGGCGACGAAGCGCTCGCTCCGGGAGCGCCGCATCTTGAGCTCCTTGGTCCCCTGGGTCACCCCGCGCAGGAGGTCGAACAGCTCGTCCTCGCGCTCCCGCGCCTGCCGCTGCCGGGCGGCACCCGCCGCCACGGCGAAGCGGTAGGTGAGCACGCCCACCATCATGACGCAGAGAACCGCGCCGAGCATCCGCAGCGAGAGATATCCCATGTAGCAGAGGCTCGCGATCACCACCACCGTGTTGATCAGGCTGTTCGGCAGGGAGGTCAGGGTATGGCTGACCTCGGTCACGTCGTCGACCAGGGAGGCCATGAGCCGGGGAGTGCCGACCTCCTCCAGGCGGCGCAACGGCGCCGCGACGATGCGCCGGGCGAGCTGCACCTGAAGGATGGTCGCCGCGCGGGCGCCCAGCCGGGCGAGGATGATCGAGGACGAGAAGCGGCTCGCCGAGACGAGCACCACGAGGCCCGCGAACCGCCAGGCGAGATGGGTCGGAGTGTTCGGCCCACGGTTCGTCGTCTGGTCGATGACGATGAGCAGGCCGATGCTGGCCAGGCCGGCGACGACGCCGACCAGGGTGGCGACCAGGAGGATGGGGACCGGCGCGAAGCGCCGCAGGACCGCGAAGAGCTTCATGGTTTTCTCGCCTTGCCTGAGAGGGTTTCGAGGTCGTCTTGGATCTGCTTCGCGAGGGCCTCGACGTGCGGCGCACCGAGCATGGAGAAGTGGTGGCCCGGCACCTGCCGCAGGACGAGCCGCGGGCCGAGGAGGTTCTTCCAGGGCCGGGTGGGGGTGAGGCCCTGACGCGTCAGCCGGCGTCCCTTGTCGGCCAGCCGCGCGAGCCACCCCCCCTCCCCCATCGGTATGGGCTCGGCGGCCTGGTAGAAGAAGAGCGGTCCGGACAGGTTCCCGGGCGTGAAGTCGAAGGTCGCCCGGGCGTTGACGCGGAACACCTCGTACAGGCGCTGGATCTGCTCGACGTCGACGTCCTCCGGCAGGCCCCCCGCGGCTCTCGCCCGCTCGAGCACCGCCCGCACCTGCTGGTCGGGGGTCATCTCCTGGAGGTCCTCGGCCTCGAGACCGATCTGGCGCAGGTCGAGGCCGAAGTCCTGGGCGAAGGTGGCGAGGAGGGCGAACGTGTTCTTGATCTGCGCCCGGTCGGCCGGGGTGGGAAAGTGGGCGTCGAGGATGCCCAGGTAGGCGACCTTCTCCCCCGCCGCTTCGAGTTGGCAGGCCATCTCGAAAGCGACCAGGCCCCCGAGCGACCACCCGGCCAGGTGGTACGGCCCGGCCGGCTGCCGCTCGCGGATCAGGCGCAGGTAGTGCGCCGCCATGTCGGCGACGCGGGTGAAGGGCGCCTCCTCGCCGTCGAGACCGGCGGACTGGAGTCCGTAGACGGACCTTTGCCCGGCGAAACGGCGGCCGAGCTCGCGGTAGCGGAGGACCTGACCGGTGCCGCCGTGGACGATGAAGAGGGACGGCTCGTCCCCTCCCGTCTGGATGGGCACGAGGCTGCTGGGAGATCCGCCGTCCGCCCGGCGGATGAAGTCGGCGAGCTCCGCCACCGTGGGCCCCTGGAAGAGGACCGAGACCGGCAGCGAGCGCCCGGCGATCCCCTTGAGCTTCGACAGGAGCCGGATGGCGAGGAGCGAGTGGCCGCCCAGCTCGAAGAAGTTCTCATGGATCCCCACCGGCCGGCCGAGGACCTCGCTCCAGCTCTCGGCCAGCTGCCGCTCGAGCTCGTCCCGCGGCGGCACCAGGGCACCCTCGCCGCTCGCCACCGCCTCGGGCGCGGGCAGGGCTCGCCGATCGACCTTGCCGTTGGGGGTCAGGGGCAGGGACTCGGTGCGCACGAAGGCCGCGGGGATCATGTGCTCCGGCAGCGTCGCGGCCAGCTGCCGCCGCTAGGCATCCCCGGGGATCGCCTCGGCGGCGAGGTAGTAGCCGA